>JAFLUR010000057.1 GCA_022508725.1 Oscillospiraceae bacterium | reverse complement strand
TTTCACAGCTTGTTCTTCGCATAAATTATTCAAGATTTAATTGGGGCATCAATATTGCCGGAAAAATTCCGGTTTTCCGGCTTGTCCGGAAAAAAACAGCTTGCCCGGAAAAGCGCGGGAAAATGCGGAATTTTCTCGTTTACGTTTTTTGATTTCTTCGATTATTTTGTTATTTTGTCACAGCCCATATAAGGAACAAGGACCTCGGGGATCGTGACCGAGCCGTCGGCGTTCTGGTAATTTTCAAGAATTGCCGCAACCGTTCTTCCGACGGCGAGACCGGAACCGTTGAGTGTGTGAACGAACCTTGCCTTATCCTTGGGGTTGTCCTTGAAACGGATATTTGCGCGTCTTGCCTGATAATCCTTGAAATTTGAGCAGCTTGATATTTCGACATATCTTCCGTAGCTCGGCATCCATACCTCAAGGTCGTATGTTTTCGCGGACGAAAAGCCTATATCACCGGTTGAAAGGCATACGACGCGATAGGGGAGGTTAAGCTTTTGAAGAAGCTTTTCCGCATCGTTGGTAAGCTTTTCAAGCTCTTCACAGCTTTTGTCCGGGTGAGCGAATTTGACAAGCTCGACCTTGTTGAATTGGTGCTGTCTTATAAGTCCGCGCTGGTCGCGTCCGGCGGAACCCGCCTCGGCTCTGAAGCAGGCGGTATATGCCGTATATTTTATCGGCAGATCGTCGCCGGACAAAATCTCGTCGCGGTGAAGATTTGTAACCGGAACCTCGGCTGTGGGAACAAGGAAAAAGCCGTTGTTTTCGACCTTAAAAGCGTCCTCCTCGAATTTGGGCAGCTGACCCGTTCCCGTCATTGAGTCGCGGTTTACCATATAGGGCGGGAAAATTTCGGTATATCCCGACTCCTCGGTGTTTGTGTTGAGAAAGAACTGTATTACCGAGCGTTCGAGTCTTGCGCCGGCGCCTTTGTATACGGTGAAGCGCGAGCCGGTTATTTTCGCGGCTCTTTCAAAATCCAAAATATTCAGATTTGTGCCTATATCCCAGTGCGCGAGGGGTTTGAAATCAAATTCTCGCGGGGATGAAAATTTTCTGATCTCCTCATTTGCCGAATCGTCCGCGCCCACCGGTATCGAGTCGTCCGGTATATTCGGGATACTGAGCATGAACATACGCAGCTTTTCGTCAATTTCCGCGATTTTCGCGTCGGTCTCCTGTATCTCCTTTGAAAGAGCGCGCATATTCGCAAATATCTCGTCGGTATTTTCTCCCGCTTTTTTCATTGCGGGTATTTTCTTTGTTATCTCATTCTGCGACGCCTTTTTTGCTTCAACCTCGGCAAGAAGCGCGCGTCTTTGTTTATCCGTTTCGATCGCCGGAGTTATGTCTGTGTCGCTGCCGCGTTTTTTCAGCGCATCGATTATTTTTTCCGGCTCGTTTCTTAAAATTTTGATGTCCAGCATTGTTAAGCTCTCCTTATAAATAAATTCAGTTTGATGTTTTTTCCGGCTCCGATGCGGAAATCGGTGCAGTCGGGGACGCCTCAATATTTTCGGATGCTGAAGGGGACGCTTCCGGAAGATTTTTGAGCGTTTCCTTTAATTCATTGTAAAAAGCAAGAGTATTTCCCGACAAAAGCGACGGATCAATAAGGTCGAATTCAGCCTTTGCCCAGTCGATGTCGCCCGTACGGATAAGGAAATAGATTTCCGTAATAAGCTCATATGCGTTTTCCTTTTCGGTGTGACTCTTGTTTGTTTCGTTTAATTCTTTAATTTGTGCTTCAAGATCGATAACCTTTTCGGACAATTTCATATTTTCATCGCTGAGTATTGTCGCGCGCTCCGTTATCCCGGCTGTTGCGGTTTCGATTTGTTCGTTTGTTTCCTTTAAAATTCTGTCCTGCCCGAAAAAGGTCAATATAATGATAATAAGCGCAACAATAAATATCAGTCCCGTATATACAAAAAGACTCTTGTTTCCCGGTATTTTACTCATTGTTAAATTCCTTTCTTTTCATAAAGTCCTCAAGGTGCAGGCAAAGCCGCTCGAAGGACTTATTTTTGATTTCCTTTGTAAAGCGCCTTTGCGACAGCCTCCTTTTCTTCATTCATAAGCTGAACGGATGATTCACCGCCGTTTATGTTTTTTATATAAGTATTGCAGCTGTCATGACCGTAAAGCGAGGTTATAACAATTCCGTCATTGTGCTGATTTAAAACAGCCGCGGCGAAGCTGTAATTTCCGTGCAGGTCGTTATAAGCGTCGAATTTCACAACGGCGACCTGACCGAGCGCGTTCGCGCAGTCCCTTTCTATTTTATCAAGAATCTCCGATGCTTTATGCAGTTCCTCAGCGGTTTTGTTTATTTTTTCGTAGTATTCTTCTATCGCCTCGGCAAGATTTCCGTTTTTGCTGTTCATCATTATACGATTGAGTTTTTTCCTGTTGCCGACGGATATGCACAGGCAGATGATAAGGATAACAAAGCATATGAGAAAAAATCCTCCCGCAGCGGAAACAACAATTATATTATCCAATATATTATTCAAGTTTAATTTTACCTCCTTAGCAATAACAGAAATTTCGACTGTTATTTGCGGTTACGGAAACACCGGTTTACGGGAGACGGATTGCGGAAAATATGCGCGTACCGGGCGCAGGCGCAAACATTCTCTCCGGATTGTTTTTTTGATTTATCCGGCGTTTCGTTATAAAATGCGTTATTTTTCGTTTTAACGGATATTTTACCGTTTTAATAAAGGTATATTAAAAAATTAAAATATGTGCCTTAAAATCGATTTACGCAAGCCGTTTAAATTCCGAAAATTTCCATAAGTCGTTCAAGATCCTCGTCACTGTAATATTCTATCTGGATTTTTCCTTTTTTTCCCGAATGAGATATCGTCACCTTGGTCCCGAGCGATGATGAAATTTTATTTTGTATCCTGTCTATTTCAATATCGTACGCCGATAGAGGCGCGAATGCTTTTTTGGGTTTTTCCGCAGAAATGCGTTTCGCCATTGCCTCGCTTTGTCTGACGTTTAAATCGTTTTCGATTATGGAATTCAAGAGAGCCGTTTGCCCTTCGGGTGATGTGACCGACATTACGGCTCTTGCGTGTCCGCTCGTTATTGTGCCGTCTATAAGAGCCTGCCGCACATCTTCGGAGGCGTTGAGCAGGCGCGTTGTGTTCGCGATACTGCTCCGGCTCCTTCCGATCTTCTCACTTATCTCCTCCTGCGTCATTGAAAATTCGTCCATCAGCTGTTTTATTCCCATAGCCTCCTCGATAGGATTGAGATCCTCGCGCTGGAGATTTTCTATAAGAGCGATTTGATAGGATATCTTATCGGAATATTCGCGGATAATGGCGGGTATTGTGGAAAGTCCCGCCTTTTTTGCGGCTCGCCATCTGCGTTCTCCGGCGGTTATGATATAGCGGTCATTGCTTTTGGTGACAATGATGGGCTGGATAACGCCGTGCTTTGCTATGGAATCCGCAAGCGCGTTGAGCTTTTCCTCATCGAATTTTTTGCGCGGCTGCTGTCTGTTCGGTTCGACGTCGGTGATTTTCAGCTCCGATATTTTATTGTTATCGTCCGTGCCGATATCGCTTTGGGACATATCCAGCAGCGCCCCGAGACCTTTTCCGAGTCCTTTTTTCGACATATTTATCACCTCACTCGTTAGCCGCCATAACTTCCTTGGCAAGTGAAAAATAGCTTTCCGCACCTTTGGAAGATATATCGTATTTTATAATGGGTTCTCCGAAGCTCGGAGCCTCCGAAAGACGCACATTGCGCGGAATGATACTGCCGTAAACCTTATCCGGGAAGAATTTTTTTATCTCATCAAGCACGCGTATCGAAAGATTTGTTCGTCCGTCGAACATAGTGCCGACTATCCCCTCTATTTCTATCGCCGGATTAAGCTTTTTCTTGACCGCGCGCAGCGTTGCCGTAAGCTGGCTTAAACCCTCCAAAGCATAATATTCGCACTGTATGGGTATAAGGACCGAGTCGCAGGCGGTAAGAATATTAAGCGTAAGCATACCGAGCGCGGGGGGAGAATCGATTATGATAAAATCAAAATCGCCGCGGATACGCGAAACGGCGTTTTTGAGAAAAGACTCGCGGTTATCCTCAAGCGCAAGCTCTATCTCCGCACCCGAAAGATTGCTGTCCGACGGAATGATGTACAGGTCGGAATATTTTGTTTTCATTACAGCCTCGGCGGTCTTATCGGGATTTACGAGAATATCGTATGTAGAAAGAGAGCCGCTTTTTTCGATGCCCAGACCGCTTGTGCTGTTTCCCTGCGGATCGGCGTCGATGAGGAGGGTCTTTTTGCCTTTATATGCAAGGCATGCTGACAAATTAACGGAGGTGGTGGTTTTGCCCACTCCGCCCTTTTGATTTGTAACGGCTATAATTTTGCCCATGGTTTCCTCCTTTTAAATGATTTATGTTGCAAATATCCCCGCTGTATATCCTAATGAGCCGGAGATATTTTATGCGGCAGGAAAAGCCGCTATTCTTATTATATCACAAATTTTTTTATTGTAAATGTTTATTTGAAAGATTTATGAAATAAATAAAAAAAATACTTTAAAAATCGAAAAATATGTAAATTTCGATAATTATATCATGCATTTTCGGCTGAGAAAATGTTTCATGTGAAACATTTTTAAAATATCCGGACGGAATGTTTCATGTGAAACATTTTTAAAATATCCGAACGGAATGTTTCATGTGAAACATTTTTTAAAATCCCCCGCGGGATTTTAAATTTGTATCGGTTTGTTTGCCGGTTTTTGAATAAAACCGGATATATCCGACAACAATAATGCCGGGAAGCGCGGATTTCCCCGAAAAATTAAGGGCAGTTTATTTTTTACGGAAAGGCTGTAATTATTATGGATATAAAAGATTTTTTATCCCCCTTTCTCTACCGGGAGAGGGAGGAAAAAGAGGTATTTCATATAGAAAACATAAAAAACAAAAATAAAAATCCTCCGGACAGAAAATGCGCCGTCAGCGGTGATATAAAAGCAAACATGAATTATATCAAATCAAGATTTTCGGTGCCGGTCAATTCGGATGTTGTCGTAAGGAATATAAATGCCGGCGGAAGAAAGGGATTTATAGTATTCATCGACGGCATGGCGGACGGCGATGTTATAAACAAAGCGATAATAGAGCCGCTTGTGAGTATGCCGGAGATAAGCGATGATGACGATATAACCGCCGATAATCTGATTGAAAAGCTTATATGGCACAGTCAGGCAAAGCTTACCGATAATATGCAGGACGTTGTGGATGAAATAAATTTCGGCGGCTGCGGTGTATTTATCGACAAAATTCCACTTGCGGTATCGCTGGATACGAAAGGCTGGGCGACAAGGGGGATAGACAAACCGGAAAACGAGCAGTCCATCTACGGACCGCAGGAGGCTTTCGGCGAGATGATACGCACAAATTGCAGTCTTGTCAGAAAGATTTTGAAAAACGAACGTCTCATATGCGAGTCGCTCGAGGTGGGAAACGTAAGCAGAACGACCTGTATTCTGCTTTATATCGACGATGTGGCGAACCCGTCGCTGGTAAATGAGGTGAGGGAGAGGATAAACGGCATTGACATGGATTACGTTATCTCGGTCGAGGAGGTATCTTTGATGATCGAAGATAATTCATTTTCGCTTACAACGCGCATTATGAGCACCGAGCGCCCGGACAGAACGGCAAGAGCATTGAGTGAGGGAAGGGTAGCGGTCATAATGAACGGAAGTCCCAAAGCGCTTATTTTCCCGACGAATGCCGCAGAGCTTACACATTCGGCGTCGGACGCATATATGCGTGTGCCATATGCGAATATGTCGAGAACGGTAAGACTTATAGCAATGTTCATATCGGTGTTTCTGCCGGGACTTTATCTTGCCTCCACGTTGTATCATAAGGAGCTGATACCCACATATCTGCTCTATTCGATAAGTGCGTCGAGGGAGAACGTGCCCTTTTCAAGTCTGAGCGAGATGATAATTATGGAGCTTTCCTTTGAGATAATCCGTGAAGCGTCGATACGCGTTCCGGGGCCGATAGGCTCGACTCTCGGCATAGTCGGGGGGCTTATACTCGGGCAGGCGGCGGTAGATGCGAGGATAGTGAGTCCGATAATGATAATAGTGGTCGCGCTGACCGGCATATGCTCGTTTGCGGTAAGCGATTATTCACTCGGCTGGACAAACAGGATATTAAGGCTGGTATTTATATTTTTGGGAGCGGTGAGCGGATTTTACGCCATCGCCGCGGGAACGTTCGCATATTTGGTATATCTTTGCGCGCAGTCGAATTTCGGTATTCCGTTTATGTCGCCGCTTATGAATCCGAAAAACAGCGGAGGTCAGGGAACGCTGTTTGTAAAGCCTATATGGAAAAAAGAGTATCGCCCCAAATTTTTAAAGCCGCAGGACGAACGCTATGAGCCGGATATAAGCCGCAAATGGAAAAAGAAAAAGTAATATACGGTCGAAAAATGTGTGAAAGGAGAGTATAAAAATGAAAAACGGACTTACCGTTTTGATGATAAATATTATATGCGTTAAGCTGTTTCTGACCTTTCCGCGTGCGCTCGTGATAAATTCGGGAACGGGGGCATGGCTGCAAATGCTTATCTGCACGGCGGCAGCGTATCTGATATTTTTTGCGGGTATGCGTATATACAGAGTATGCGGGAGTCGTGATATGATAGAGGTGAGCCGTGAGATAGGCGGAAACGCGCTTGCGGGAGCGGTGGGGGTTGTTTTGTTCTGCGCTCTCGGAATAAATACAGGAATATTGATGCGCGCATTTCCCGAATCGATCAAGATGTTCCTTCTGCCCGACGCCGAGATCGAACAGATAGTCATAATATTCGCGGCGGCGGCGGTATTCGGCGCGTATATGGGATTGAACGCGCTTGTAAATCTCATTTCGATAATAATCATTCCGGCATCGGCGGTAATTATAATATTTCTCGTGTCTCTTTTCGGAGAATGTGACTTGTCCAACATAAGTCCCGTACTCGGCAAAGGCATTGCTTCGATATTGAGCGGATGGAGCGCTCTTTCGGTATTCTCCGATATTATATTGTTTACTTTGATAATTTCCGAATTTGAGAGCGCGGAGGAGGCGGAAAAATCGGGCAGACGCGCGATAATATATTCCGGCGCGGTCGCGGTCCTGATAACGGTCGTTTATACAATGATGTATCCTTATCCCATGTCCTCCGAAATAATCATGCCGGTATATAAAATGGTTAGGAGTGTCGATGTTGTGGGAGTATTCAGAAGAGCGGAATCGGTGCTTGCGTTTGTATGGTGTATTTTTACATTCATATCGGCGGGAGTGTATGTATATTATATGTCTTTGTCGCTGAAAAAGGGATTCTCGCTTAGGGATCGCAAAATGCTGATAATACCGTCGGCGGTCACAGCCGCGTCCGCCGCCGTGATCGATATAAATATACCGGATCGTTTTGCCGGCGGGGAAATACCCGGCGCGTGCGTGTTTTGGCTGTCGTTTATACTGTTCGTTTTGACGGCGGCATTGTATATACTTAAAAAGAGAGCGGTGAGAAAATGACAAAAAAGCTTTTTGCGGCGATTTTGATTTTGATGATGTGTTTTTTGTGCGGCTGCAAAAGGATCGCCGAGCCGAATGATCTGTTGTATGCGGTCGCGGTGGGAGTGGACAAAAGCGAAAAAAACGAAAAAAACGGATACAGCTTTACCATTCAATATGCAAAGGTTTTTGAGATAAATTCCGGAGCGGAGAGCGGCGAAAGCGGAGGCGAGATCGTCGAGAATATCACGGTAGAGGCGCCGACGCTGTATTCGGCTGTGGACGTGGCAAATCATCTTGTAAGCAAGAGATTTGTCCTGTCGCATTTGAGTATTATCGTATTTTCCGAGGAAACGGCGAGAGAGGGAATAGGTGAATTTATCGAGCTTATAAACCGCGGCAGAGAAATAAGGCCCGATGTTTATATAGCGGTGGCGGAGGGCAGGAGTGAGGATTATCTGAAGAATATAAAGCCGTCGAGCGAGGTAAATCCTGCAAAATATTATCAGCTGATGTATGATAATGTGTATTCGGAGTATATCCCCAACACAACGAGTGAGGATGCGTATAAAAGCATATCGGGAGGCGGCAGGGATATTGCGGCGGCGCTTGCGGGAGAGCCGGCGGAGAACGGAGGCGAGATAATACAAAACGGGTACGAATACGGGCTTGTGCGCATGGACGCGGAAAATACCGCAGCCGGAGGCGTGATGGGAATGGGAGTATTCTCCGGTGACAAGCTGAAAATATTGTGTACAAGCGATGAGGTAAAGCTGTATAATATGCTGACGGATAAATTTGAATACGGATATATCACATTTTACAATAAAAAGGACCCGTCGATGCCCGTGACATTGCGTGTGGAGAAAAACCGTGACACCGATTACAGGGTCAGAGCGGAAAGTGACGGAATAAAGGTAAAGGCGGAGGTGCATTTGGAAGCGGAACTTTCCGGTCTGCCGCAGAATTATTACGGTGAGAAATATATTGATGAATATGAAGAGGAGATAAACGGATATTTAAAGGAGGCGGCGGAGAAATTTTTGAACAGGGTCTATGAGGAGAAATGCGATATTCTCGGCATAAAGGAGTATGTGAAAAGGGGATTTTTTACGCGGGACGGTTATGACCGGTACAATGCGGAGGAAAAGCCGGTGGAATTTGATATTGACGCGGATATAGAAATAAGAAGAGTCGGATTTACTGCGCGGAAATAATATTTATGATGTGTGGGGACATAAGGGACACATAAAGAGGAGATTATTTTAATGAAGGAATTTTTGTGGTTTATATATATTTTGGCGATGATAAGGACGGTAAGCTACGGATATTATGAGGGAAAGAAAGGGAAATACACGGGAATGGCGGTGATATGGACGATAACGCTGCTGTCTGTGGTGTGTATGGGGTCGCTGCTCGGAGTAATACGGCGATAAAATTTGCTCCCTGATTTCCGTGCGGGAAGCTCTCTCTTTGAGGGGGCTTCTTTTGCTTATCGAAAAAATTCTTCCGCGCGTTTTTTATTGCGATACAATGGCGGAATTTATCGAATTTTTCCTTGTATATCCTGTCATGCTTTGTTATAATATAACCGTAAGCTTCCGTTATCCGGACCTTTGGGGTATAGCGTAAAATTAGGGCGCGGTATGAGGATAGGTGTATATTTTGATTGATTATGTAAACCACATTCCGGCATAATAATATTATCCACATATGTGTATCGGATTTTATCCACATACAAAACCGATAAAATAGGATTTTTTTGCGCATTTATCCACGCTGTCCACAAATTTATCCACAAATATACCGGATATGACCGAATTTTTAAACCGCATAACAAAGCCGAATGTAAAAAATTAGTGGAAAATTGCGCGGTTATCCACAATTTTGTGTGTATAAATGAGGAATAAACGGGAACTGATACGATGAATATGATATATTTACAAGTTATCCACATATGTGAATAACTTTGAGGATAATAGGACAAACAGGCTGTTTGGGACGAAAGGAGCCCTATATTATGTCAACAAAAATATATGATACTCCGCGCCTTACGGCGATACATAATAAAATATCGGCGAAAATTATCGCGGATATAGGCACCGATCATGCTTATATCCCCATTAACGCCGTGCTTGACGGAAGATGCGAGAGAGCCTACGCAAGCGATATACGAACAGGCCCGCTTGAAATTGCAAGGAACAATGTCGTTAAATACGATCTTGCCGATAAAATAGCTCTCAGACTCGGAGCGGGACTTTCCGCCGTGGAAAAGGGAGCGGCGGGGGAGATAATCATTGCGGGAATGGGCGGAATTATGATAAGGGATATTATAAGCAATGATATCGACAAGGCGAGATCGGCGGACAGGCTTATTTTACAGCCGATGAATTCCGCTCATGAGCTCAGACGGTATTTGTTTGAAAACGGCTTTGAAATTGTCGCGGAGGATCTTGCGGCGGAGGGGTTTAAGATATATAATATATTTGTGTGCGAAAAGGGCAGCGGCGGCGGGTCCGGCGATATTTTGGATCTGCACCTGCCGCCTATGCTTTACGGTCATAAATTGTTTGATATGCTGCTTGATAAAAAAATAAAGGAATTCGCAAAAATATCCGGGGGGATAAAAAGGGCGGCGAACAGAACCCCGGAGGAGGAAAAAAATCTTATCGTTTATGAGAGGCTTTTGGAAAAAGCGGTTTCAAAATTCAAAGCGGATACAAAGGGGACATTTTCATCCGGTCGATGACGATTTTTAAATCAAAAAGGGACATATTTCCAATGACAAAAGGGACATAAAAGAGCCGCCGTATTACAGGTCATCCATACAGCCGGGCGAAAACCGGCGCGAACGCCTATGCGCTTTGCGCCGGAGAGTAAGAGCCTGTTTAGTATTCCTCCGATCGTTGGATTTTTGAGTGGATTTTTCTGCCGGCACGGAATTCG
>JAFLUR010000056.1 GCA_022508725.1 Oscillospiraceae bacterium | reverse complement strand
TCGATATGCTCAAAGGTCGCGCTGTTTTTCATCACCCCATCGATGTGCATTCCGCCCTTGTGCGCGAATGCCGACGCGCCGACATAGGGCTGCCGTTCATCATGTGCGATATTCGCGATACTGCTCAAATATCTCGCCGTTTTTGTTAGGCTCTTCATATTCTCCGGCGGTATGCACTCATACCCCCGTTTAAGCTGAAGACTCGGGATTATACTGCAAAGATTGGCATTTCCGCATCTTTCGCCTATGCCGTTTATCGTGCCCTGCACCTGCCGCGCGCCGCTGAGTACCGCCATGATCGAATTTGCCGCCGCCATCGCGCTGTCATTATGGCAGTGTATGCCTATTTTTGCGCCGACCGACTCCTTTGCCGCCGCGGTTATCCTCTCAACCTCATCGGGAAACGCGCCGCCGTTGGTTTCGCACAGAACTATCCAATCCGCGCCCGCCTTATCCGCCGCCTGCAAAGCCTTTACGGCATACTCGCCGTTATTCTTGTATCCGTCAAAAAAATGCTCCGCGTCAAACACGACCTCTTTGTCGTGACTTTTGAAAAAAGCTATCGTATCATAAATTATTTTCAGATTGTTTTCAAGACTTGTCTTTAAAATTTCGGTAACGTGCATATCCCATGTTTTTCCGAATATCGCCACAACCGGGGTATTCGCGCTCAAAAGGGATATAACGTTTTTATCGTTCTGAACGGGTATTCCCACCCTGTGAGTGCTTCCGAACGCGCATATTTTGGAATGTTTCAAATTCATCTGTGAGGCGCGCAGGAAAAATTCCAGATCCTTCGGATTGGAACCCGGATTTCCCGCCTCTATATAGTCTATCCCCAATTTATCGAGTCTTTCGACTATTCGTATCTTGTCGTTTACAGAAAAGCTTATTCCCTCGCCCTGTGTCCCGTCACGCAAAGTCGAATCGTACATATATATTTTCAAACCGTTTCCTCCGTTTCTTGTAATTTGAAAGAGCGGACACATTTTAAACCTCTGCCCGCTCCGTACTTCTTTTTACGCCCTTTTCACTTTATTTTCATAATATTCGATAACGCTTTCATATCCCGCCGCCTTTTCCCGCCAGTCGGGTACGATCCCGTAGATACCCTTTTCGGTATTTTCAAACCAGCCGTAATAATTTTTATACAAAATGGAATATGTCTTTTTATCATCGCTTCCGAGCCGTTTCAGCCGGGCGGCGGACATTGCCCCGTACCTTTCCAAAAGACACGCTATATGCACCGCCTTTTCGACATAAGCCGTCGCGATCTTCGTTCGTGTCACCCCGCCGGTGTTTACATTGCATATTCTTTCCGAAAACTCCTTTGATAATTCGTTTTTAAGCCTTTTTTGCATCCTGTCTCCGCCGTACGGTACCGGATCGCTTACTATCTGCGCGAATGAGCCGTTTTCGCCTATCGTCACGAAAATAAGCCCCAGTTCAAGCTTTTTCATAACGTTCATAATATCGATCCATGCCCGCCTTTTGTAATTCTTCGGCTTGGGTATCGCGACATATACCGCGTCGGTTATTTTCCGGCGCTGTAATCCCTGCGCAAGAAGATCGATACTCAAATTTCTTTTCATCTCGACAATTACCGTTTCATCTCCGCGAACCGCTGTAATATCGACGTTTTTGACCTCGCCCTTCACGGTATATCCGAGAGAGGAAAGCATCAGCGCAAGCGGCTCATACATATCGCTTTCTTTCAGCATAGAACGACCGTTTCTCCTCCCTTTATCTCAAACGGCTTTTCATCGACCCTGATAAACACGCTCATTGCGGACGGATTGTAAACCATATCGCCTTTCATTGTATATCTCAGATTTTTCGCCGCGTTCATATAATCGACATACCCGATATTCGTGGTATACCATATATCATCGCGGTTTCCGATCATGGCGCAGAAATCCTCCATTATATCCCAGTTGTCGGCTGTGTCGAATTCGTAGCTGTGACCCCATACATACATCAAATACAAATACTGCGTTTTGTGAAGTCCGATAAACTCCTCTCCGAGCTCCTTGAGATTTTTTCCGTTATCGGTTCTTTTCGCGTGATGACAGGTCGCTTTCCATCTGTACAGATCCTCCGGCAGACCGAAATGTCCGGTAGTCTCAACCACCCTCGAATATTCTATTCCGAGCGCCGGCAGAATATCGATTATTTCCCGTGAATACGAGCCGTTCGGATAGGACATTCCCCTCACCGGGTATCCCGCCGCCTCCTCAAGAATTTTTCTGTCCTCGGTAATCTGCTTTATAACCTCGCTTATCGGACATCTCGCTGTTGTCGGGTGAGTATATGTATGACATGACACCTCATGTCCCTTATATACCTCCTTTATTTCATCAAATTGCACTCTCCCGTCTCGCCGATTAAAAAGTCCCGAATTGAGATGAAACGTGCCCTTTATGCCGTTTTTGTTAAATATCTCGACAAGCCGCTTGTCGAAAATTCTTCCGTCATCATAGCTCATTGTAAGGCACTTATGCTTCCAACCGGGGAAACAGGTGTATATATTTTTTAAAATTCTTTCGTTATTATCCATTTTTCCCGCTCCTTTCACATACGTTTATCCGGTAATTTTTCTTCTCAGCTTAATAATAACTATCTCGGGGCGGTTGCATATCCTCGGCAGGGGAACGGGATTGCCCAGACCTCTGCTTACGATCACCTCGGACGCTCCCATCGTGTATTTCCCGCCGGTATATTCGGGGAAAAATATTTTTTTCGTCATAATGTTTTTTCTCGGCGAAAGAACGCCGCCTATTCCCGGAATTCGTATCTGACCGCCGTGCATATGTCCCGACAATATCAGATCAAACCCGTATCCCGCCGCAAGAGGAGCAAGGTTTGCGCGGTGAAAAAGCAGTATGCGAAATCCCTTGAAATCATTCGTATTTTCGATGCTTTTTTCAATATTTCTTTCGGTTTTCAAGCGTACGGCTTCATCACCGCACGCGGCGGGGTCATCGCTTCCGCTTATCATAATTTCCGAATTTTTGTATGAAACGATCGTGCTTTCGTTATGCAGAAATTCACCGCCTCCGGCGATACACGCTTTTTCAACCTTTTTATGCTCCGCGCGTTCCTCATCATGATTTCCCGTCACCATATACAGCGGTGCAATTTCCGCAAGCCGCCCGGTAAGGGAAACCGCCCGTTCGACACTTCCTCTGCCGTTGACCGTATCGCCGGTCGAAACTATAATGTTCGCGCCGCTCCTTTTTATCATTCCCACCAATCCGGGTATGCAGGCACAATGAAAATCCGATATATGCGCTATCGTATATCCGTCAAGCTCATCGGTGATTTTTTCGGAATATACGTCATATTCGGTAATTTCCGGCGGTCCCATCGCGTCCGCGGCAACCGCTCCGGCAAGAGCGGCTCCTGCTGCCGCAAGTATAAATTTACCTGTTCTGAATCTGCCTGTCTTTTTCACATAAACACCTCAATTCGATCTGTTACCTTTTTTTTAATCCGATCATATCAACAGTCCGTCTGCGCCATATCAAGCACCGCGCGTCTTGCGGCGTCAAGCGCGTATACACACGCCTGATGACGTATCTTTTCCCGGTTTCCTTTAAGTGTGATACGCTTTACCGTCGTTCCGGATTTCGACGCCGCTCCGATATACACAAGGCCTACCGGCTTATCCGCGCTTGCGCCTCCCGGACCCGCAATTCCGGTTATTCCTATCCCTATATCAGCGCGGGCTGCCTTTCTTATGCCCTCCGCCATCTCTTTTGCCGTTTGTTCGCTCACCGCTCCGAACCTTGCGAGGGTATCCTCCCTTACGCCGAGATATTTCATCTTTGCCGAATTCGCATAAGTAACAACGCTTTCGTTAAGCACCCCGGATGCCCCCGCAACATCGGTTATCATTCCGGCAAAGCAGCCGCCCGTACAGCTCTCCGCCGCGGATATCGTAAGTCCCTTCTCCGCAAGCAGCCTAACAAGAGCCTCCTGTATCGTTTCATCTCCGTAGCCGTACACAACATCGCCGAGAATTTCCTTGATCTTCTTTTCGACCGGCTCCGTAAGCCTTATGCCCTCTTCTTCGCTTTTGCATTTCGCCGTTATTCTCAGCCTCACCCCCGCCGTTTTTGCATAGGGCGCAACCGTGGGATTTTCATATTCGTTCATCATATCCTCAAGCTTTGACGCAACCATAGCCTCTCCCATGCCGAAAATCTGCAAAACCCTCGAATACAGGATATACTCCGACTTTGATTTCAAATAGGGCAGCACCGACTCATTAAACATCGGTTCAAGCTCATTGGGCGGTCCGGGCAGCATTATGACGATCTTGCCGTTTTTCTCGATTATCGCACCCGGCGCGGTTCCGTTGTTATTTTTGAGAATAATCGCATTTTTGGGCATCATGGCCTGCTTTTTGTTATTCTCCGCCATCTCGTGGCCTATTGCTCTGAAATAGCCTTTTATTTCCTCAAGACTTTCCTCGTGCATAACAAGCTCCTCGCCCATACATTCCGACAAAACCTCCTTTGTCAGATCATCGGGCGTGGGACCGAGTCCGCCCGACGCTATCACAATATCCGCTCTTTCAAGCGCACACCTCACACTCTCCGACAATCTCTGCCGGTTATCTCCGACAACGGTCTGATAATACACGTCAATGCCTGTTTCCGAAAGCCGCCGTGCCAGAAATTGAGCGTCCGTGTTAAGAATTTCGCCGAGCAAAAGCTCCGTTCCCACCGATATGATCTCCGCATTCATAAAAATCCCCCTTTTCAAATTCTTCTTTATTGATCCGTTGTCAAGACGGATATACCTCTATGAGTTCAATATTATCGACCGCCTCATTTATAAGCGCGTTGACATCAAGAGCGGATTCCGATTTTTCGACCCTCTCAAGCTTGGGGTGTGTTGACGGATGCCTCGGTGTAAATACCGTGCAGCAGTCCTCATACGGAAGAACGGACGTGTCAAAGCTGCCTATCTCCCTCGCCCTTACGATAATTTCTTCCTTGTCCATGCCTATAAGCGGACGCAGAACCGGCATTTTCACTACCGAATTTGTCACATTAAGCGCCGATATGGTCTGACTTGCGACCTGACCCACGCTTTCTCCCGTAACAAGCGCTCCCGATTTATTGTTTCTCGCTATTCGCTCCGCTATTCGCATCATAAACCGCCGCATTATAAGCGTGAGATGCTCCTCCGGACAATTATCGCGTATGGCAAGCTGTATTTCGGTAAACGGCACGATATACAAATTTATCTTTGATGTATATCCGGCAAGTATCGACGCAAGCTCGATAACCTTTTCTTTTGCCCTCTCGCTTGTATAAGGATAGCTGAAAAAATTAACGGCGTCAACGGTAACGCCTCTTTTCGCCGTCATATACCCCGCTACCGGCGAATCTATTCCCCCCGATAAAAGCAGAGTAGCCCTGTCGCCGGTCCCTATCGGCATACCGCCCGGACCTTTGAGCTTATCCTCCTCACAATAAACATACGCGCCGAAATCACGCACCTCGACCCTTACCGTTCTTTCGGGGTCATGCACATCGACCGAAAGTCCCGGTACTCTTTCGAGCAAATATCCGCCGACCTCATCGCATATTTCCGGCGATTTTAACGCAAATCCCTTATCCGCGCGCTTTGCGATGACCTTGAATTTTTTGTTTTCAAGGCTCCCCGCGCAGTACTCAAACGCTTTTTTGCGTATATCGTCAATATTCTTTTCGCATACCGCAGCCCTTGCAACCGATACGATACCGAATATCTTCGCAAGCCGTTCCATAACAATACCGGTTTTTTCGGTATCCTCCGGCTCGATATATATTGTCGCCTGTGCCTTTGTTATCTTCACATTATCCGTATTCCTCAAAGAATTGCGAATATTCTTTACAAGGACATTTTCAAAAACGGGACGATTTAATCCCTTGAGGATTATCTCCCCGTATTTTACCATAATAAGCTCTTTCAATTTTCTTTATTCTCCCTTATATATTTTTTTACCGCATATATCGCCTTATAACGCTCAGCTCTTCCTTTAGCTTTTCAATGCAGAAATCCGTATCCTCCTTTGTGATATCGGCATTTAAGCTGAACCTTACCGCGCCCGTCGTCTCCTTATCCGACGCGCCCATCTCCGTGAGAGTTCTGCTCGGCATGGGCTTGTTTGACGAACACGCCGAACCGGTTGACACATAAATGCCGTGCTTTTCGAGAGAATGAAGCAGTATTTCGGCTTTTATCCCCAAAAAACTCACATTTAAAATATATCCGCAGTTATATTCGTTATCCCCGTTGAACACGACGTTTTCGATCTCATTCTTTATCCTGTCGCGCAGATAATTCCGCATTTTGACGGTATCGCCCATACCAAAGCTTTCCGCCGCCGCCCCGAACGCCGCAATTCCCGGCACATTCTCGGTACCCGAACGCATATTTGCCTGCTGACCTCCGCCCATTATGTAAGGTCTTATTTTACTGCCTGTTATATACAGTCCGCCCGTCCCCTTTATGCCGCCTATCTTGTGTCCGCTTATGCTCATAATATCCACACCCCACTCTTTGGGTCTGACGGGTATTTTGCAAAAGCTCTGCACCGCATCCACATGAAGAAAGGCGTTCGGTGATTTTTTCCTCATTATTTCCTTTAATTTATCCACAGGCTGAATTACGCCCGTTTCATTATTGACGTGCATACAGCTTACAAGGATCGTATCCTCCCGCAGCCTTGACTCAAAATCGTCAATATCTATCCTTCCGTTTCTCATAACCTTGATGAAATCAACGTCAAAGCCCTCGTTTTCAAGGCTCAAAAAAGGCTCGTATACCGACGGATGCTCGATTTTTGACGTTATTATATGCCTTCCGCGCTTTCCGAGAGCCTTTGCCGCACCGAATATCGCGGTATTGTTCGACTCCGTCCCGCCCGACGTAAAATACAAATTCTTTGCCGGAACACCTATCGCCGCGCTTATTTTCCGCCTGCTTCCGGTTACGATTTTCTCCGCCGCCATGCCGAGATTATGCAGGGAGGACGGATTTCCGAAATTTTCAAAAGCGTCGGAAGCCGCTCTTATCGCCGCCTCCGACGGCTTTGTCGTTGACGCGTTGTCAAGATATATCATACCTTCCCTCCGTTATGCCGATTGATCAAAATCACGGTCCTTTGATAATATAATAAGCGCCCTGCCCGCGCTTATCCCGACTTCCGCCTCACTCGACACCGTAACGTTGCAGAGCGTGCGGCTTTTAAAAAATTCCATATCCTCGTTATTTACGGGGTATTCGAGTCCCTTTGTGTAAAGTCCGGATAATCCGCACAGCGGAACGATCGACAAATTCTCGTTTTTTCCGGTCTTAAGCTTTACCGGACGGCTTTTTTCGAGATAGTATATATCGTTGTTTTCATCTCTCAGCATTCCGCTCGCGCCGTTTTCCGCAATGATACTCAGCATAAAAATATCCGATATCGTATGATCGAGCCGCTCGCCCGTAAAACCCGTCAGAAGTATGTCCTTGTATCCTCTCTCGAGCGCGTATCTCACCGCAAGCTCCCCGTCGGTAAAATCCTTTTTTGCCGGATATACGATTTTCTCCGCCGCAATTTCCGATTTTACCGAGTCCATATCGCCTATCACGATATCGGCGCGTATATCGTATTTCACCGCGCTGTCATATCCGCCGTCGGCGCATATCACAAAATCGTCCGCATTGATGCTTTTTGCCTGCCTTTTTCCGAAATCGCCGCCGCCTATAATAACCGCGCGCATACATATCCCCCCGCCTAAAGCTTCTCTCCCGCCGCCTCATACAGCGCCTTTACGGAACCCGTTATATCTCCGTTAAACACAGCCGAGCCGGTAACAACAATATCAACGCCGATATCCGACACATGAGCGATATTCTCCGCCGATATCCCGCCGTCTATCTCAATATCAAAATCCACACCCGAAAGCTCTCTCAAATATTTTATTTTGGACTCCACATCGCTTACATATGTCTGTCCCCCGAAACCGGGATGAACGCTCATGACAAGCACCATGTCCGTTTTGCCGAGATATTTTTCCGCAAGCATTATATCGGTATCGGGATTTACCGCGATCCCCGCCTTTATTCCGTATGAGTGTATCATATCGATACACTCGTCTATATCGCTTTCACATTCTATATGCACGGTGATAATATCCGCGCCCGCTTTTACAAAATCCTCAATATATCTGTCCGGATGATCTATCATAAGGTGCACGTCGAATATAAGATCGGTATACCGTCTTATTGACTTTACCAGAACCGCTCCGAACGTCATATTCGGCACAAAATGCCCGTCCATCACATCAAGATGGATCATTCTGACTCCCGTTTCCTCAACCTCCCGTATTTGTTCCTTCAATATCGCAAAATCTGCCGATAATATCGACGGCGCCAATTCCATTGCCGTTTATCCTCCTTAATTTTTAGGGTATTTCCTTACCCTTTTCAAATCCTCGTAAATTTCCTTATAGCTTTCATATCTTTCCGCCGTTATCTCACCCGCCGCAAGCGCATCCTTTACGCCGCAGTCCGGCTCGGTTATGTGACTGCATCCGCGAAAACGGCATACCCTGTTCCGCATTTCCGGGAAATGCAGATAAAGCTCCGACGGTTCCGCCGTTATCTCCATGGAACCGAATCCCGGCGTATCAAGCACATACCCTCCGCCCGCAAGCGGCATAAGCTCAACGTGCCTTGTCGTATGTCTGCCCCTGTTTATGCGGCTCACATCGCCCGTCTGCATAAAATTATCGGTTATAACATTCATTATGCTCGATTTTCCCACGCCCGAAAGTCCCGAAAACGCGGTCGTTTTGCCCCGTATATATTCCGAAAGCTCCGGTATGCCTCCGCCGTCCGCCGCGCACACGGCGAATATTTTATAGCCGCAGAAGCGGTATACCTCTTCAAGCTCTTTCGGGGACGCCAGATCCCGTTTATTTATGCATATAACCGGCTCAATGCCCGCGGTTTCCGCGTTTATCAGCATTTTATCGAGAAGATTTGTATTCGGATCGGGATTTTTGCAAGCCGCGACGACCGCGAGAATATCGATATTCGCCACGGGCGGGCGCACGAGAAAATTCCTTCTTTCATAAATTTTCTCTATGCTCCCCCCGCTCTTTTCCCTGCTTATATCCACAATATCGCCTATCATCGGAACGGTTCCGTTCTTTCTGAATATGCCTCTTGCCTTACATTCGATCACACCCTCATCGGTCCTGATATAATAAAATCCTCCTATTCCTTTCACTATCGTTCCCGTCATAGAATTTTCCTTTCCGAGTTTTTCAAAAGCAATGCCTTTCACCGGTATTTTTCGGTATCAGTCAAAGCTTATTGTTTTTGTCGATACAAGCCTGTCATCAAAATATATCTTGACCTCGGCATCCTTTGTGCCCTTTACCTGTACCTGAGTTCCTCCCTCCGATTTATTATGCTGCTTATTATATATTTCATGCCCGTTTGCTTCAATTCTTACGCGGACCGTTTCGCCCACGGTATCGTTAAAGCTTACCGTAAGAGTCTTTGTTTTCTGCTGCTGCGGTTCCGACGGCGCCGATGTTGTCGTTTCACCCTGCCCGGTCTGCCTGTTGGGCTGCGCCGTGACCTGCGCAGCGGGCGTCTTGACCGGCTGTTCCGGCTGTTTTGCCGGCTCCTGCGTCGCCTCATGCGTCTGCGCCGGCTTAGCCGTGCTTCCGTGAACATACATTGTCGGCTCTCTTGTCTCCTTTGTCTGCGCCGGAGCCTGCGTTACCGTCCTGCCGCCTCTGCTGACAACAATATTTACCGCCGTACCCTTCGGCACCTGCGAACCCTCCGACGGCTCCTGACGAATTACCGTTCCCTCCGCCGCCGAGGACTCCTCCGGAGTTATTTGTCCGACCTCCAGACCGTACGTTTTCAGTTCATCCTTTGCCTTTTCTTCGGTCATGCCCTCAACGGACGGAACTCTCACATCGACCTTTGCGCCCGTGCTTACATAAACGGTAACGGTCGTATTCTCGGCGACCATGGTGCCCTTTTCCGGGCTTTGACGGATTATAAGCCCCTCCTTTATTGTATCGCTGTCCTCTCCGATCTTAACGACCTGTAATTTTTCATCCTCCAGCGTCTTAAGCGCGACCGAATATGTAAGACCCTCGACCTCCGGTACCTTTATGTTTCCCGTTTCGGGTCCCGTGCTTATCACGACCGATATTTCCGCCGCCTTCTTCACCGACGCATTTGCCCCGGGCTTTTGGGAAATTATCTTTCCCGCCTCGATTTTATCATCACTGCGCGTTTCCACAGGCTCTTCTATCGTAAACTTCGTATCCTTTAATTTCTCTTGAGCCTCCTCGAGAGTAAGTCCCAAAATCGACGGAACCGTCACTTCCTTTTTTCCGCCGGTCATAAACATATACGTTCCGACCGCAATGGCAACAACGACCACGCCGGTAATGACCGACATAATCACCGACATTTTATTTTCTTCTTTACCATGCTTTTGATCCTTATTCCTTTTAGCCTCATGCTTTCCGCCGTCATGCTTCGCTTTGAAGCCGGGCTTGTCTGCGG
>JAFLUR010000055.1 GCA_022508725.1 Oscillospiraceae bacterium | reverse complement strand
TCATTTATATATGTTATACTGTAAGATAAGTTATTTTAATAAATGCGTTGATTGAGAGGAAGAATATGGACGAATTTAACGAGAGGTATATGAAAGAGGCGATCAAGCAGGCGAAAAAGGCGGCGGAATTGGGTGAAACGCCGGTAGGCGCCGTAATTGTAAAGGATAATAAGATAATCGCGCGCGGGTACAACAGCCGTGAGAGCAAAAAAAAGGCTACCGGACACGCGGAAATAACGGCGATCGAGCGCGCCTGCAAAAAGCTCGGAGGCTGGAGACTGCCGGATACGAGTATGTATGTTACATTGGAGCCGTGTCCGATGTGCAGCGGCGCCGTAATTGCGGCGCGAATAGACAGGCTGTATTTCGGGGCATATGATAAAAAGGCGGGATGCTGCGGTTCAAAGTGCAATTTGTTTGTCCCCGGTATGTTTAATTATAAAGCAGACGTTGTCGGAGGCATTATGGAGGAAGAGTGCGCCGGATTACTGAAAGAGTTTTTTAAGGATTTAAGAAGGAGAAAAATATGAAGATAACAGACGCCATGATACGGAGAATAGCGTCCGGTGCGATATATTCGAGAGGAAACTCATATTTCAAAGCCGGCAGAGTCCATTTGAAAAACTGCACCGACAACGAAATCAACGCGGCGGTTGACGGGGGGCATATGTATACCGTTCAGCTTCGAATAAACGAGGACGATATAGATTATATGTTTTGTACCTGTCCTTATTACGGCACGATGAACTGCGCCTGCAAGCATATTGTAGCGGCGGCAATGCAGTATCGGGCGGAGTATTCGAGAGCGGAGATAAGCTCCGGAAATGATGTGATAGCCCGGGAACTGTGTCTTGAATATAAAAAGGAAGAAAAAGAAAGGGAAATATTTCCGGCAGTGTTTTGTTTGAATATACATACGCCCGGATACAACAGGGACAGGGGATATTATTCCGTTGAGATACATAACGGTATCACGGGCAGGGGAATCGATGCGATAAAATTTTCCGATGCGTATATTTCGGGAAAAACATACAAGCTCGGCAGAGAGATAATATATTCTCCGGAAAGGCATACATTTACGGAAGCTGACGGGAGGGTCATGGATTATATCGCGCATATTGTCGAAAATTCGGGGATAATTATGCTCGGAATGCAGCCTTCCGGATCGTATCATCTCAATATCGGTCAATCCGGAGTAAAAAGGATGCTTGAATTTGAAAATGCCAATATAGAGCTGCGAATCGACGGAGAATATTACGACAATACCGACAGATATTATGAAAATCCGGATATACTTGTCGATATAAACGCTGCGGGAAACGGCATCAGCCTGTCGGTCATCAATCACGGAACCGCCGTGGTACCCGACGGGACATGGTTTTTGTTTGAAAACGGTCTGTACAAAACAGACAGCGATTTCAGAGATTGGTATATGCCGATATACAACGCCATGCGGAAGGAAAAAAGAACGCAGATCGATTTTAAAGGTGACAATGCGGTGGGATTTGTGAGGAATATACTTCCCCGTGTGCGAGGATGTCACGGCGTTACCGAAAACGGGCTGGATGAAACGGTCGTAAACTGCGAACCGCATTTTTCGGTGTATTTCGATAAATATACCGATAATATGACCGTCGGGATAAGCGCGGCGGTGAGGGTGTCGTACGGAGATATATCCTTTACCGTTCCCAATGAAGCGTACGACTCGGAAAGAATACTTATTCGCGACAATGAAAGGGAAAAATATATCCTGTCGTATTTCAAAAAATTTTCGCATACGTCGGAACGCTATATTCTTACGGAGGACGATAAGATATATGATTTTATCATTCGCACACTGCCGGAGCTTTTGAAACATTCCGATGTGTATTATTCCGATACGTTCAAAAATATGACGGTACCGAGAAAGCCGGAAATATCGCTCAGGGCGGATTACCGGTTTGATGTCGATCTGCTCGAAACGGATATTGAAACAACTCTCGACGATGATGAGATACGCGGAATACTTGCCGCGGTGAGGGAAAAGAAGAAATATTACCGTGTCAAGGACGGCGGATTTATAGATCTGTCCGATAGGGACGGTATGCGTATGCTTGAAATAATCGGCAGTCTCGGTTTTAAAGATGATGAGATATCGGCCGGAAAGAAAAGCACGGCAAAAAACAATATGATGTATCTTGCCGGACTTTCCGGGACCCGGGGAATACATTTCGGCAGCGGTTTTTCTCAAATGTATGACAGGTTAAAAAATATCAAAGCATATATACCTCCCGAGCTTGAAGATGTGCTCAGAGGGTATCAAAAAGCGGGACTTGACTGGTTTACACAGCTTTGCGCGTTCGGATTCGGAGGAATACTTGCGGATGATATGGGTCTGGGAAAAACGCTTCAGGTGATAGCGTTTGTATGCTCGCAAAAAAGCAATACACCCGCGCTGATAGTGGCGCCGAGCTCGCTTATATATAACTGGCAGAATGAGATAAATAAGTTTATGCCCGGCAAAACATCGCTGATAATAGAAGGAAAAAAGCCGGAGCGAAAATATCGTATGCAGAATTACGGAGATTATGATTTTATCATAACCTCATATCCTCTTTTAAGGCGGGATATTGAGGAATACGGAAGCATGGAATTTGAATTTTGCTTTATAGACGAGGCACAGCATATAAAAAATCCCGGAACGATGAATGCCGCAAGCGTAAAAAGAATAAATGCAAAGCACAAGTTTGCCCTTACCGGTACGCCTATAGAAAATTCGCTTACCGAGTTATGGTCCGTGTTCGATTTTCTGATGCCGGGATATTTGTATTCTCTGAGTGAATTTACCGAAAGGTTTGAAAAACCCGTTATGAGAGATGTTCCGGGCGCCGCCGAACGGCTGAAAGAGAAAATAGCACCGTTTTTACTCAGAAGAATGAAAAACGATGTTCTCGACGAGCTTCCGGAAAAGGTCGAATCGGTGATATATGCGGAGCTTACGTCGGAACAGAAGAAGATGTATGCGGCATACGCGGCGATGGCAAAACGGGAATTTCTTGAGATGAGCGAGGACGGATATGCCAAAAATAAAATTCAAATTCTTGCGATGCTTACGCGGCTCAGACAGATATGCTGTCATCCGTCGCTGTTTGACGCGGCATATAAAAAGGACAGCGGAAAATTGCTTTTGCTTGAAGAATTGATCGACAGCTCACTTTCCGCGGGTCACAGGGTAATTATTTTTTCGCAGTTTACATCAATGCTCGATATTATAAGAGCAAGACTGGAAAAGGGACATATATCGAGCTTTTATCTGAGCGGAAAGACTTCGGCGGCGGAAAGGACGGATATGGCGGACAGGTTCAACGGCGGTGAAAGCGATGTGTTTTTAATATCCCTCAAAGCTGGAGGAACGGGACTCAATCTCATAGGAGCCGATACCGTTATACATTACGATCCGTGGTGGAATCCGGCTGTTACCGAACAGGCGTCCGATCGTGTGTACCGCATAGGGCAGACGAAAAACGTTCAGATAATAAAGCTTGTGTCAAAAGGGACGATAGAAGAGAAGATAATACAATTGCAGGAAAAGAAAAAAAGTCTTGCGGACGGAATAATAACCGCGGGAGGAGTAAACATAGGCAGGATGTCAAAGACGGAAATACTGGCTTTGCTGAGTTGAAGGACGGAATCGTTGTTTATACAGGTATTTACGGCTTTTGCAAGGCGGATTTTACGGAGGAATTTTGCGGGGAGTTTTTCATGGAAAATAATTTTTGCATACCCGGCGCGGCGCGGAGAATTATCGATAAAATAGAAGAAAACGGGTTTGAGGCGTATTTTGTAGGCGGCTGTGTACGCGATAAAATGCTCGGAAGAGAACCTAACGACTATGATATAGCGTCAGACGCCGAGCCGGAGGATATTATAGATATATTCGGCGATAAATCAACGGTTAAAACCGGTATAAAGCACGGCACGGTCACGGTGCTTGACGGCAAAATTCCGTTTGAGATCACGACCTATCGTACCGAGTCGGGATATACCGACAACAGGCGTCCCGATAAGGTATCATTTGTAAAGGATATAAAAGAGGATTTGTCAAGGCGCGATTTTACCGTAAATGCCGCCGCGTACAGTCCGGTCAGGGGACTTGCGGACCCGTTCGGGGCGGCGGAAGATATAAATGCCCGTCTTATTCGCACGGTAGGGGAGGCGGAGATACGCTTTAGGGAGGATGCGCTCAGGATAATGCGCGCGGTGAGATTTTCGGCACAGCTGGGATTTTCGATAGAAAGCAAAACGGAAAGAGCGGTCATGGATATGTATTCGCTGCTTGACAATATTTCCGCCGAAAGAAAAAGCGCGGAGCTTATGAAAACGCTTGCGGGAAAAAATGCGGCGGAGGTTTTGAGAAAATACGACGAGCTGTTTATGTATTTGCTTCCCTGCCTGAAAAAAAACAAAGCCGGATTTTATGAAAATATAAGCAAGATAGAAGAGCTTCACGCGAACACCGGCACGAATAACGATACTGATGAGATAACTTTTGCGGCGGCGCTTTTTATGAATACGGGAGAGAGCTTTGCGGAGGATATAAGCCGTATGCGTTTTTCAAACAATGTAAGAGCCGGCATAACGGAGCTTGTGAGGTATTCCGATAAAAGATCCGCATCGGATACGGCATGGGTGAGAAGAGCCGTTTCGGAAACGGGAGAGCCGCAGACACGGAGATTGCTGAAATTAAGGTACAGCGGAGGAGAATATGCGAGAATGAATAATATTTTCGAGGATATAAAAGCTTCGGGAAAATGCACATCGCTCAAAGATATGGCTGTGGGCGGCGATGATATTGTAAAACTGTGCGGAACGGAGGGGAAGCATATAGGAGCGATACTGCGCGGATTGTTTGACCTTATGATAGATAATGATATTGAAAATGACAGAGCGATCTTATTGAATATTGCCGAAAAGATGATAAAGGAGGGAGAAACGCATGGGGATTAATGTAGTATATTCGCGTTCCGGAACGGGAAAAAGTCTGGTGTGTCTTGAAAGAATGAAAGAGGTTATCGGCAGGGGAGAAAAAGCGTATATGATAGTGCCGGAACAGTTTTCGTATGAGGCGGAGCGCCGGATATCGGAGCATATGAAGGGAACCGGGATAAACGGGGCCGAGGCGCTTACATTTTCCGGATTGCTGAGGCTTATCTCTCCGGAGGTCAATATGTTCCGTCTCGACGGAGCCGGAAAGCAGATGCTTGTGTATAAGGCGGTGGAGAAAGCGGGCGGCATAAATTCCTTTTCGGGATTATCAAGCCGCGGATTTCTTGATGCCGTCGCCGATATGATAAGAGAATTCAAAAAATTCAACATATCGGACAATGATCTGGAAAGAACGAATGAAATTCTCAAAAATTCGGACAATGCGGGCTCGGATATGCTTAAAGGAAAGTTTGAAACAATGAAGTCGGTGTATGAAATATACAATCAAAGCATAAAGGACGGAGGCTTTGCCGACAGTGATGATGACATGGCGCGTCTTGCGGAGTGTATATATTCCGGAGACAAGCTTTCCGATGTACATATATTCATAGATGAATTTTATTCCTTTATCCCGTATCATTACGGCGTTATTGCCGCAATGGCGGTGAAAGCCGCGGATGTGACGATATTTTTATGCGCCGATCATGAGGCTAAGCTGTCATACGATACCGATAATATATTCTCTCCCTGCACACGGATAATATATACTCTTGAAGGGATCGCAAAGGAGAGAGGAATTATAATAAACGAGGAGCATCTTCCGGAAAATCCTTACCGTTTTAAAGGTTCGGAGGAGCTTGCTCTGATCGAACAGACATTTGACCGCAGCGCGCAAAAAATATTTGACGGGGAACCGAAGGATATAAAGCTTTTTACGGCAAGAGATATTTTCAGCGAGGTCGAAGCCGCAGCGCTGGAAATAATCCGTGCCGCGGGTGAGGGCGCACGGTATCGTGAAATAGGAATATTGTGCGGGGATCTCGAGAATTATGCCGATATAATAGAGGCTGTGTTCAAGAAATACAATATTCCTTATTTTATGGATATGAAAAGGAATATTACAAACCATCCGGTCATCATGGCGGTAATGTCGATATTTGATATATTCACACAGGGATGGAGCTATGAGGCGGTATTTTCGTATATAAGAACGGGTTTTTCGACGCTTGATGATAAAGAAGCGGATGAGCTTGAGATTTTTGTGCTTGCGCATGGCATACGCGGTGAGAAGAGATGGTGCGGAGATGACTGGGAGTATAACGATAAAGGAATATTCGGCGCGGCATATGAAACGGAAGAAAATAATCCTGCCGAGTGGGAGGAAGATATAAAAGAGCGGAAGGAACGTATAAATGCGATAAGGAAAAAGCTTATCAAACCGTTTACGGAGTTCAAGAGCTGTTTTAACGGCAGAAAAACGATCAGGGAAATATGCACGGCATTGTATGATATGCTTGATTCGGGACTGAATATGCCGGGAAATATCGAGAATGAGGCGCGCCGGCTGATCGATGAGGGAAGAAACGATGAATCCGAGCAATTTTTGAGACTGTGGGATATGCTTATTTCACTGCTTGATCAAACCGTGAATACAATGGGTGATGATTACTGCGGATTTGAACGTTTCGGAGAGATAATGCTTGCGGGTTTTTCAAAGTATGAAATCGGAATAATACCGTCCTCCGCCGACAGAGTAACAGTGGGAACCGTTGACAGAAGCAGAAGCACAAACATACGGGAAATGCTTATAATAGGAGCGTCAAGCTCGAATATCCCAAAACAGGCGCAAAATACAAGTCTTTTTTCGGAAAGTGAGCGCAAAAAGCTGAATGAGGGGGGATTGGAGATAGAATGCGGAAAGAGCGATAAGCTTTTTGATGATCTGTTTAAGATATACAAAGCGGTCACGGCGGCAAAGGAAAGGCTTTATATCAGTTGGTCCGCCGCCGATTGGGAGGGCTCGGAAATGCGTCCGGCGGAATTTGTCCATGACATTATCCGGCGTTTTCCCGATATAAAAATTGAAAACAACATGAACGGAACGCCTGTGGAAAAGTTTCTCGACGCGCCCGCGGACGCCGTATTTGCGCATATTCTTTCCGGCTGGGCGGAAGGGAAAGACGCGAGGTTTGAAAAGCTCATGAGTTGGTACGAAAATGATGAGCGATATGCCGAAAGGGTCGGTTATGCGCAGAGAGTGAAAGATTACAAAAGGGAGGCAAAGCGGATCGGAGCCGAAACGGTCCGGAAGCTTTACGAAACGGATCCCGTATACAGTATAAGCCGGTTTGAAACATTCGCAAAATGTCCGTTTCGATATTTTATGTCCTATGGGATACACGCAAAGCCTCAAAAGATATGGCGGGTCGAAAGCTATGATATGGGGAATTTTATACATTATTACATAGATAAATTCTGCCGCATTATGGAAAATGAACGCATGGACGACAGTATTGACGAAGCAAAGAGAGTATGGCGCGAATGTACGGAAGAAAAATATACCGGGATAATAGAGACGCTTCTCGAGGATGCGAAAGAAAAAATAGCGAGAAACGATGCCGGCGGACGCATAAATTATATGATAGAAATGATAAAGAGAAGTCTTTTGAGTATGGCGCGTGATCTTATAAAAAGCCTTGATTCCGGAGAATTTGCGCTATATAAGACCGAGGTGAGATTTGATGGCTTTACAATAAAAAGCGAAAGAGGAGATATAAGGATCAACGGTGTCATAGACCGGATAGATCTGCTTAAAAACGGAAACGATGTATACATCAGGGTTATCGACTACAAGACGGGGTCTAAGTATTTCGACCTTACGGAGCTTTATAATAATACGGAATTCCAGCTTTTTATATACGCGCAGGCAGCGGAAATGCTTTACCGCGAACGTTTTGCCGGCAAAGAGAATACGGAAAATACAAAAATCGCGGGAGTGTTGTATTTTTCTTTGAAAAACGACTATGAGAGAGCCGATAGCTTTCCCGAGCTTGATGAGATCGCAAACGATTTGAAAAATATGAAAAAGCTTGACGGAGTTATTGTTGACGACCTTGATACCATCGAAGTGACCAAAATGATGGACAGAAATATAGGCAGCAATATCAACGGTAAGATGTGCAGGGAAAGCGAATATTTCAAAGTAAAGCTGAAGGACGACGAAAAGCCGGATATGAAGTCTATGATCGTAAGTCCCGGAAATTTCGAAAAAATGTGCGGCTATGTGAATGCCGGAATAAAGGATATATACGGAAAAATAAATGACGGAGACATAAGTATATATCCGTATGCTCCGACCTCATCAAAAGGCGTATGCGCTTACTGCGATTACAAGGATATATGTATGTTTGACGATAAGACGGACAAATATAAAGAAAGAAAGACTTTTACCAAACCCAAAAATTCATTCCAAAAAAAGGTGAACGATTTTACGGAGGTGATAAAAAATGGCGGAAATGACAGGTGAACAGCGGCTTGCGGCGGAGCTGCGCGGAAGAAATATACTTGTAAACGCGGCGGCGGGTTCGGGAAAGACAAAGGTTCTTACGGAGCGTATAATAGGAATTGTTTCGGATAAAAAAGATCCGGCGGATATAGATTCTCTGCTTGTGGTGACATTTACAAAAGCGGCGGCAAAGGAAATGCGTGAGAGAATAAGCAATGAAATGACAAGAATGTCTTTAGCCGATACCGGCAACAAGCATTTGAAAAAACAGCTTATTTTGCTTAATTATGCGGATATAACGACTATAGACGCTTTTTGCCTGAATGTTGTAAAAAGCAATTTTCATCGTCTTGATCTCGACTCGTCCTTTTCGGTAATGAGCGAAAGTGAGGCTGCCGTTATCTGCGATGAGATCATGGACGAGGTTTTTGAAGAAAATTATATCCGCAGTGACAACGGCGGTTTTCTCAATCTGGTGGATATGTATTCAAAAAATCATGATGACACCTCGTTAAAAGACATGATAAGAGCCGTATATAAATTTGCGTCATCGATGCCGGATATCGACGGCGAGCTTACGAGAATGGAAGAGCTTTACGATAAGCCGTTCGGAGAAAACGTACGTTCCGGAGAAAACCGATATACAGACAGTATGTACACGGAAATATCGTTGTCGCTTGATGTGATCATAACGAGCTATCAAAGAATGACGGCAGCGTTTTCGACATATACGGATGATATTAAAACGTTGAAAAAGATGGAAACCATGATCGCGGGCGAATTGATGTTTTTCACCGATCTGAAAGATAAAGCGGATAAAAGACAATGGAATGAGGCATCAAAATTATACGAGGCGTTTTCGTTCGGACGGGCATCGTCATGGGCGGGTATTGACGATTGGGTTAAGGATCTGAGGGAGAAATGCAAGGACGATCTGAAATCTTTAAAAGCGTTTTTCGGCTGTAAAAAGCTTGATGACGCGGCGGAAAGAATAACCGGGATATACAGACCGGTCGTGATTGAGATATTGAAGCTTACAAGGGAATTTTCCCGGAAATACAATGAAAAAAAGAAAAGCATAAGCAAGTTTGAATTTTCCGATATCGAAAGAATGTGCCTTTCTCTGCTGCGCGATGAGAACGGAAAGGATTCGGATATATGTATCAATTTCAGAGAAAAATATCGCGAGATACTCATAGACGAGTATCAGGACTCAAACCGGCTGCAGGATGAGATATTTTCGGCAATATCGAACGGAAAGAATATGTTTACGGTAGGCGATATGAAGCAGAGCATATATGCTTTCAGAAACTGTGATCCGACGCTGTTCAAAGACAAGGCGGACAAATTCGGGCTTGTTAAGCCGGCTGAAGATTCCGAAAGCGGGCGCGTTTCGGAAGACGCCGTCGGTGAGGATAATGACGAAAATGACGTATCGAACGGAGCAAAGGTTATCCTGTCGAAAAATTTCCGCAGTTCTTCCGAATGTATAAACGCGGTGAATGAAATTTTTGCGAACATAATGTCGGAAAAGTACGGTGAGATAGATTACAATGACGAACAGAGGCTTAATATCGGAAATAAGAATTATGACGAGTCGCAAAATATCCCGGGTCTGCTTAAAGCGGAGATCGATATAATCGAGCGTGACTGCAAAGATGCAAATATCGAAAAGCAATATGCCGGCGACGGTTACGATGAGGACGGCGAAGGAGACAGCGAGGTTGATACGGAGAAAATAAGAATAGAGGCGAGATTTGCCGCGCAGCGCATAAAAGAGCTTAAAAGAAGCGGGTATAAAGTTCTCGATAAAAACACAAACAGCTACAGACCGCTTGAAAACCGCGATATTGCCGTACTGCTGAGAGCCGAAAAAAGCAATGATAACGCCTCGATCTATGCCGATGAATTGAATAAGTGCGGAATAAACGCGTACGCTCAGAGCGCGGGATATTTTGATAAGCCGGAGATAAGAACAATACTGTCACTGCTTAAGGTTGTAAACAATCCTCTTAACGATATACCCCTTATCGCCGTCATGTGTTCGCTTTTGTACGGTATACCGGAGGAAGACATAGCCCGGATACATATATTCAATAAAAGCGGGCACATTTATGAAAATATTGTTGATATGCTGCAAAAAGAGAACTGAGAGGAAAAAAACAAAACGC
>JAFLUR010000054.1 GCA_022508725.1 Oscillospiraceae bacterium | reverse complement strand
AACCACAGCCTCGCCCGGTTCAAGATAGACTTGCAGTCCGTATTTATCCTTTATGCGGTTTATGCAGCTTTCAAGCTTTGAAATATTGTAATCCGCTCTTGTTATATGATGACCTCCGCCGAAATTGATATAATTTATATCATTAAAATATCTGCCGAATTTCTCTTCGACGGCATAAAGCGTCTCTTCCAGATCATCCGAATTTTGCTCGCACAGAGTATGAAAATGCAGTCCGTCTATTCCGGCAGGAAGCTTATCCGGGAAATTTGCGCGGGTAACGCCGAGTCTTGAAAATTCGGCGCATGGATCGTATATTCCGTGTTTTTGGGTGGAATATTCGGGATTTATGCGAATTCCCGCGCTTTTTCCGGATAAACTTCCCTTGAATTTTTCCCACTGATTAAATGAGTTGAACACTATATGGTCACAAATCCGGACAATCTCATCAAATTCCTCCGTCTTATATGCGGGAGAGAATATGTGGTTTTCCTTTTTCATATATTCATATCCGAGCTTTGCCTCAAACAGTCCGCTCGCGGTGGTTCCGGCAAGATATTTACCGATAAGCGGATAGAGAGAAAACATCGAAAACGCTTTCTGAGCAAGCAGAATTTCAGCTCCCGTCCTATCGCTTACACCCTTTAATATTTCAAGATTTCTCTTTAAAAGCAGTTCATCCGTAACAAAGCACGGAGTGGGAACATCCTTCAAAAGCTCTGCTCTTTTGTTTATATCGATATCTGTATTCATATCAGTCCACCAAAACAGGATTGAAATTTTCGATCCACGGAAGTCCGTGCTTGTTAAGGGCATCCATGAACGGGTCCGGATCGAATTCCTCCACATTATATACGCCGGGTTTTTGCCATATTCCCGTCATAACAAGCATTGCGCCTATCATGGCGGGAACGCCGGTCGTATACGATACCGCCTGTGAACCCACCTCTTTATAACATTCTTGATGATCGCAAATGTTGTATACATAATAGTTTACATCCTTGCCGTCCTTTTTGCCCCGCATTATACAGCCTATATTGGTTTTTCCGACAGTTCTCGGACCGAGAGATGCCGGATCGGGCAGAACGGCTTTTAAAAACTGCAGCGGAACGATCTTCATTCCCTTGTATTCGATGGGAACGATAGACGTCATGCCGACGTTTTCAAGGCATTTCAGATGTGTGAGATAGCTTTGACCGAAGGTCATGAAAAAGCGTATTCTCTTTATTCCCTTTATATTTATTCCGAGTGATTCAAGCTCTTCGTGGTGCAGAAGGTACATATCCTTTTCACCCACGCCGTCAAAGTTGTATACTCTTTTTATCTCCATCGGTTCGGTTTCGATCAGGTTCCCGTTTTCCCAATAGCTCCCTTTTGCGCTCACCTCGCGGATATTGATTTCGGGATTGAAATTCGTCGCGAACGGGTAGCCGTGATCTCCGCCGTTGCAGTCGAGTATATCGATGTAGTTTATCTCATCGAAGTAATGCTTCATCGCATAGGCGCAGTATACTCCCGTTACACCCGGATCAAATCCGCTGCCGAGAAGAGCCGTTATTCCCGCCTTTTCAAAGCGTTCGCGGTATGCCCATTGCCATTTATATTCAAATTTTGCCGTGTCAAGCGGCTCATAATTTGCCGTGTCAACATAGTGGGTTTTGGTTTCAAGACACGCATCCATAATTGTAAGGTCCTGATACGGCAATGCCAGATTAAGCACGACATCGGGCTTAAATTCGTTTATCAGCGCGATTATCTCCTCTTTTTTATCCGCATCGAGACGGGCGGTTTTTATGACGGTTTCGGTCTTGCCCTCAAGCGATGCCTTCAAAGCATCGCATTTGCTTTTTGTGCGGCTTGCGATCATTATTTCCTCGAATACGCCGCTGTTTTGGCAGCATTTGTGTATTGCCGCCCGTGCCACTCCTCCGCAGCCTATTATCATTGCTTTTCCCATTTTTTGTCCTCCTGTAGGTCGTTATTTGTTATCGATTTCGACTTCTTTAAGCATATCCTCCACATAGACAGGCAGAGCAAATGCTCCCATATGCAGATTTTTGTTGTAATATCTTGTTTTTATGCCGAATTTCTCCCAATCGCCCAAATCATTTACCGGGTGATATTTTTTTGAAGAAAATCCGAAAAGCCAATGCCCGGACGGATATGTCGGGATATGCGCCTGATATACCTTGCATATTTCAAAGGTTCCGGATATACGCTTATGCGCCTGCTGCATTGCGATTGCGTCCTGCTCGTAAAAAGGACTCTCATGCTGATTTATCAATATCCCGTCATTTTTCAAAGCCTTGTGACAGTTTCCGTAAAATTCCTTTGTAAACAGTCCCTCTCCCGGTCCGAACGGGTCGGTTGAATCAACTATGATTATATCGTATTCGTTTTCGCATTTTCTTATGAATTTAAGTCCGTCCTGACAATATATATGCACTCTTTCATCGTCAAAGCGGCAGGCGGTCTGCGGCAGATACTCTTTGCATATATCTATTACCTTTTCGTCTATTTCGACAAGGTCGATATGCCGGACGGTATCGTATCTTGTCAGCTCTCTTACAACACCGCCGTCGCCGGCGCCTATTACCAGAATTTTTTCCGCATTCGGGTGTACCGCCATCGGAACATGGACTATCATTTCATGATAAATAAACTCATCCTTTTCGGTAAGCATAACAAATCCGTCAAGAGCGAGGAAGCGTCCGAATTCCGCCGACTCGAACACATCTATATGCTGAAAATCACTTTGCCCGCCGTACAGCTGTTTATCGACCTTTATGGAAAACCCTACGTTTTCCGTGTGTTTTTCGGTAAACCACAGCTCCATAAAAACTCCTCCCTTTCAGTCCGGTAATATTATTTTTCCAAGATTATTTTTTCGAGTTCATCGAAAGAATTTGCAATATGATCCGCTCCGCTTGATCTCAGTTCTTCCTCCGAACCGTACCCGAAGGTTACGCCCGCGGATTTTATCCCGCATTTTTTCGCGCCCTCGATATCATGCCTGCGGTCGCCTACCATTATAACCTCCGACAAATCGGTTATACCGCATCGTTTCAGTGTTTCGGCTATGACCTCCGCCTTATCGTTGCGTCTGCCGTCAAGCTCGCTTCCCGTTTGATGCTCGAAATATTCCGAAATTTTATATTTTTCGGATATTCTTTTTACAAACACCTCCGGCTTTGATGAGGCTATGCACATACGCACACCGTTTTTTCTGAGATTTTCAAGCATATTTGTTGTGCCGTCATACAGTCTGTTTTCAAAAATCCCCGTCTTGCCGTAACGCTCCCTGTATCTTTCGACCGCTTTAATCGCATCTTTTTCGGATAACCCCGCGATCTCGGAAAATCCGTCGATCAGCGGCGGACCTATATATCCGGTCAGATTATCGAGGTTATTCTCGTGTATTCCGAAAAAACCGAGCGCATAGCTTACGCATTTTGTTATTCCCTCTTTCGGGTCCGTGAGCGTCCCGTCAAGATCAAAAAACACGGTTTTATACATAAATTCAAATCCTTTCGTTGAGTTTTTATATTGAGCGTTCATTGCGTATATGTGCCGCTGTATTTTATTTTACAATATTTTATAATAAAAATCAAGAAAAAATCTTACGAAATGCCGGATAATAAAATAACCGAACCGACAATCAAAACGGATGTTTCGATTATCGGTTCCTGAATTATGCTCATGAATGATCAAAGGAGATTTTTACGGAGCTCCTCACCGGATAACGCCGAAAGATAAGCGGGCGCAATATCGAACACGGTCTTGCAGCCTGCGGAGCCCTCCTTGCTGAGTCTGTATGCCGCACGCGCGTACGCGACAAGAACGCACGCGGTAAATTCGGGATTGGAATCAAGCTTAAGGCTGTATTCTATGATATGATTATGTTCGCCGTTCATGCCTGTTTTGCCGCTTCTGATAACAAAACCGCCGTGGGGAATACCGCTGTGATTTTTCCTGAGCTCTTCCGCATCTATGAAATTTACGGTTGTGTCGTAGTCGGAGAAATAGTTCGGCATCGTTTTTATATCATTTTCGATCTTTGCTTTATCCGCCCCGTCTTTGGCAACCACAAAGCATTCTCTCGTGTGCTTTTCCCGTGTCGAAAGCTCGGGATTTTCTCCGTTTCTTACGGCGTCAAGCGAGGATTTTACGGGAACGGTATATTGCTTTGCGTCGGCAACGCCTTCAACGCGCCTTACCGCGTCGGAATGTCCCTGACTTACGCCCTTTCCCCAGAAAGTATAATCCTTGCCGTCTGTGAGAATTGCGTTTGCGTAAAGACGGTTAAGAGAAAACATACCCGGATCCCAGCCTACCGATATGATCGCCGTTTTGCCGTTTTCCTTTGCCGATTTGTCAACCTTGGCGAAGTGGTCGGGAATATTTGCGTGAGTGTCAAAGCTGTCGATGACATTAAACATTTTTGCATATTCCGGAGTTTGGAGAGGAAGATCCGTGGCGCTGCCGCCGCAGAGAATAAGAACGTCTATTTTATCTTTGAAATCGGCAAGCTTATCGGACGGATAAACCCGCGCCCCGTCCGTAAGCGGACTGACATCCGCGGGATCTCTTCTTGTAAAAATTCCGGCAAGCTCCATATCCTTGTTTTGCATAACGGCACATTCAACTCCGCGTCCGAGGTTGCCGTGCCCCAAAATACCTATACGAATACTCATTTGTCTCATATCTCCTTAAAAATTTAATAGTCCGGACCGATATATATCCAATATATACTGTCCGAGTATATTATAGCATATTTTTTTATCATGTACAATAACATTTTTTGTTTTTTTACAAAATATTATCGGAATATTCCCGGACGGTTACGGCTGTTTTTAACATAAAAAGGGTTTGAGGCATAAAGTTTCGTTAAAATCATTAATTTATTGACAAATAAATATAAATATGATATATTGTAACTTGAATAATCCGATCGTTTCCGGAATATCGTAAATACGGAAACAAGTCGGAATAATCATGCGGTATTCGTGTTTCGGGCGAAAAAATCCGGGTAAACACCGTTTTAAAGGTAATCAAAAAATAATTTACGAAAAAATATACGCTTTTCCCGGCTGCATGGGTGACAGGTAAAACGAAGTTTTATGACCAACCCGGGCTGCATGGGTGAGCAATAAAACGAAGTTTTATGACCAACCCGGGCTGCCGAATTATTTTTTGATATTGATTTATTCGGTGTTTCCCTATGTATGCTTTATAATGAAAAGCCGGATTTTGCCAGGCACGGCGGAAGGAGATTTTTATGAATATATCGGAATTAAAAGCCAAGGCGAGAGAGGTACTGAGGTACTCATACTGGTGGTCTGTGCTTGTGTCGTTTATATTTGCGATCGTATGCGGAGGCGGCAGAGGTGCGGGAAGCTCAAGCTCTTCGCAGCTTGCGTCGGAAGGAGGATACGGCGAATTTTCAAATCTGCCGCTTGCCGTATGGGTGGGTATTATCACGGTTGCGGTCATATTTATTTTGATCGGAGCGGCGATAGCGGTGTTTGTTTCAAATCCCGTAAGAATAGGACATAATTCATTCTATATAAAAGCTGCTCTCAGAGACGTAAGGTTCGGACATATGGCGGACGGTTTTCGGTATAATTACAAAAACAATGTAAAGACAATGTTTTTGTATGATCTGTATATCGCATTGTGGTCTTTTCTGTTTTCGGTAATTATGTCCGTAATTTTTTTGATCTTGACAGCAGCGGCGGTGTTTGCCTTAAATGACGGCACACTTGCGAATATGACGGATGCTTTGCTTGACGGAAATGATATAAGGATAATGCTTCTGTTCGCTTTGTACATAACATTGTGGTCGCTGATGATCGGTATACCGATATATATAAAAAAATGTCAATATTTTATGGTAGAATACATAATCGCCGAAAATCCGGAAATATCATCGAAAAGAGCATTTGAAATAAGCAAAAAAACCATGAAAGGACAAAAATTCAACGTTTTTGTTCTTGACGTGTCGTTTATTGGATGGGTTCTGCTGGGTATTTTGGCGTGCTGTATAGGAGTACACTTTGTTATGCCGTATTATTACGCGGCGAGAACGCAGTGCTATTTTTACCTGAAAGAAATCGCTGTTCGAAACGGAGTTGCGGAATACGGTGATTTTTCGCCCGTAAAAGATCCGAATATATTTTAATATTATTGCAATTTATTGATACTGACGTATGCCCGGGATAAAAAAGCGCGGCGCGGCGAAAGGAGATTTTTATGAACATAGCGCAATTAAAGGATAGAGCAAGAGAAACACTGAGATATTCATATTGGTGGTCTGTGATGGTTTCGTTCTTAACCGCGACGGGGTCGTCAATGATTTTGGGAACGGTTATGAGCATCTTTTACATTCTCCTGATTTTTCTGGGAGTTTTATCGACAGTGGGAGATTACGGTGAATTTGAAAGTATGACGCCTGCGATAGCGGTGAGCTTTCTCACAACCGCAGCCGTATTTTATGCGGTATTTGCGGCGGTAGTGTTTTTTATCATAAATCCTTTGAAATCCGGACATGTCGCATTTTATGTGAAAGCGGCAAACAATGACCTGAGATTCGGAAATTTATTTGACGGTTTTCGGCATAATTATACAAATAAAGTAAAGACGATGTTTTTGTATACTTGGTATATTGCGATGTGGATCGTGTTATGGTCTTTGCTGTTCGGTGTGATTACGGCGGTACTTTTGTTTGTCGCATCGGCGGCGGTGGCGTCGGTTTCGAACGGCGGCGGCGCGGTTACGGAAAATATGGCGGATTTTTTGAGCGGTGAAAGCGGTATGGCGATAGAGTTTATTTTGGGTTTATGCCCCGTATTGTGGTCGTTGCTGCTCGGTTTGCTGGTATATATGAAGAAATGTCAATATTTTATGGTGGAATACATAATTGCCGAAAATCCGGAAATATCGTCAAAAAGAGCATTTGAAATAAGCAAGAAAACCATGCGGGGACAAAAGTTTAACCTTTTTATGCTCGATTTGTCGTTTATAGGATGGTATTTGCTGGGCTATATAGTGTGTTTTATGGGATTATTCTTTGTTGTTCCGTACCATTTCGCGGCGAAAGCTCAATGCTATCTTTATCTTAAAGACTATGCCGTACGCAGCGGTTATGCGGAATACAGTGATTTTTCATCGATAAAAGCGAATATATTTTAATATGAACAAATAAAAAGATACCGATGCGGGTATCTTTTTTTACAGGCAGAGAGAATATGAATAATTATAATCAAAAATACGGAATTTTAAAGGAATATTTCGGGTATACGACTTTTCGAGGCGGACAGGAGCAGATCATAGACGCTGTTCTTGGCGGCAGAAATACGCTCGGAATAATGCCTACGGGCGCCGGAAAATCGATATGCTTTCAAATACCGGCGCTTATTTTCAAAGGGATCACGATAGTGGTATCGCCGCTTATATCTCTTATGAAGGATCAGGTGGAGGCTCTTATACAGAACGGTATAAAGGCAGCGTATATAAACAGCTCGATGAGTTACGCTCAAATACAAAAAGTACTTTACAATGCGTCATACGGTATGTACAAAATGATATATGTAACGCCCGAAAGACTTTGCGGCGACGAGTTTATGAATTTTTCGATGAACACGGATATTTCAATGCTCACGATAGATGAGGCGCACTGTGTTTCTCAGTGGGGAAATGATTTCAGACCGAGCTATCTCCGTATAGCGGAGTATTATAAAGCGCTTCCGTACAAGCCCGTTATTTCCGCGTTCACGGCTACGGCGACCGATGAGGTAAAGGGGGATATTATATCATCGCTTGAAATGAAGGATCCGTTTGTGTTTACGTCCGGATTTGACCGGAGCAATCTTTATTTTTCCGTTGAAAAGCCGGATGATAAGTTCGCGGCGCTTACGAACATTATAAAGCGCAATGCAGGTAAATGCGGCATAGTCTACTGCGGTACGAGGAAAAATGTCGATGAGGTTTATGAAAGGCTTTGCGAAAACGGATTTTCCGCGGCGCGTTATCATGCGGGTATGACCGATGATGACAGAAAAAACAGTCAGAATGATTTTATTTATGACAGAAAAAATATCATGGTCGCAACGAATGCGTTCGGAATGGGGATAGATAAGTCGAATGTTTCATTTGTGGTGCATTATAATATGCCAAAGGATATGGAAAGCTATTATCAGGAGGCGGGGCGTGCCGGGCGTGACGGAGAGCCGGCGGAATGTATTATACTTTACGGCAAATCGGATGTGCGCTTAAATCAATATATCATAGAGAACGGCGAACGGAATGAGGAAATCGATGATTTTACGCGCGAAGAAATACGGCGCAGGGATATGGACAGATTAAAAAAAATGACGTTTTACTGCACGATAACCGGCTGTCTGCGTCGGTATATCCTCAAATATTTCGGAGAAGAATCGGAAAATTACTGCGGCAGCTGCGGTAACTGTGACGGAAATTACGAAACAGCGGATATTACCGTGGACAGTCAAAAGATAATTTCATGTATAATACGGGCAAAGCAGAGGTTTGGAGTAAATGTAATAATATCGGTGCTGCGGGGTTCAAGGAGCGAAAGAATAATCAATCTCGGACTCGATAAACTGACAACCTACGGCATAATGAAGGATAAACATACCGATTATATCCGTGAGGTCATGGAACACCTTGAATATAAGGGATATATTTTTTCATCGAAGGACAAATATCCCGTCTTGAAGGTGTCGGAAAAGTCAAGAGAAATTTTGAAAGGCGAAAAGACTCTTATTATGAAAACCGTACATAAAGAGCGTGATGAAATCAAGCCTGTCAATATTACGAACAGAGAGCATGACCGGCTGTACGATGAGCTCAGACGGATAAGGACGAATATAGCTCTTGAACAGCGGATGCCGGCGTATATTATTTTTTCCGATGCATCATTGAGCGATATGTGCGCGAGGCTTCCGAGGAACGAAAAAGAATTTCTCGAAGTTTCCGGAGTGGGGGAGCGTAAGCTTGAGCTTTACGGCAAATATTTTATAGAGGCTGTAAACAATTATATTTCCGTTAACAATATTTCGGACCGGACGGAGGAGAGTGAAAGCGCCGAGGTAAGGCTGTTGAGAGAAGCCGCGGAGGCTGCCGGCAAGGTGAAAACGGAAGAAAAGGCAACAATAACTCAGCTTTGCAGAAATATTACGGAAGCGGCAGGGAAAGACAGAGGAATAAATAAACTGCGCGACTGCATCACAGGCTGGCTTCTGAACAATGAGTATCTGCGTGAAGAGAAAAATTACAGGGGAGTCACGGTCAAACGTGCGGGACGCCTTTGCGAACAAGCGGGTATCTTTGAGGAAAAAAGAGAAGGTGCGGCGGGGCAGATTTATTACAATGTATATTACAATGAGGCGGGACAGAGATTTATTCTTGACAGCTTTGATTTGATTATAGAATATTATAAACATATATGACAATATTTTGATATTTTATAAATACCGGATTTGTATAATATGCACAAAATATAATATTTGATGATAATACTATTGCGAAAAATATGTATGTTATGCTATAATATAGACAAGGTATATTTTATTATGTGCGGAACGGTACGGTTTCCGCATAAGATAAATTACAAATATAAAAGGGACGGTGAATGGTTATGGAAAAAAGAGCCATAAAAATTAAGTCAAGCAGAAACAGCAAAATATCTATAAACGTAATTCCCGGGCATTTTGCGACGTCACATTCTCATGTGGATTATTATGTGGATATGACAAGCATCAAGCATCAGCATATTATGGCTGAAAGCGCGGCGAATGAAATGACATCCAACTATATGAACACACCGATCGATACGGTCATATGCATGGACGGCACAGAGGTCATAGGCGCATTTTTTGCGAAAGCTGTATCAAATTCGCATAAATCCATTAATGAAAACAGCAACATAAATGTCATAACTCCCGAGTTCAATCCCAACGGTCAGATATTATTCCGCGACAATGTGCAGCCTATGATCATGAACAAAAAGGTTGTTCTTATGGTATCTTCCGTAACGACCGGAAAGACCATAAAACGTGCGCACAGGGTAATGCAGTATTACGGCGGCGAGATAGTGGGAATTTCCTCGATATTCAGTGCGGCGGATGAGATCGAAGGAGTTAAGATCAATACATTGTTTAAGGCAGACGATCTTCCGAGTTATGAAACCTATTCGTTTGATGAATGTCCGTTCTGCAAAAAGGGACAGAAGATAGACGCTATTGTAAACGGCTACGGATATTCGAGAATATAAAAGTGCGGTGAAGCTTCAGATACCGGGAAATCGGTATTCCAACGGCATATTGTTTGAAAAAAACAGAATATCTCCGATCAATACGGTCAGGGGGTATTCTGTTTCTTCATTTCATCATAAATTTTATAAAGCCGCTGAACTCCGTTTTCAAGATGAAAATAATGCACGGTATATGCAAATTCAAGCGGAATTGATATTACCGAAAGCACCGCCCATGCAATATTATCATCAAAAATCATCATTGCAAAGGAATACAGCACCACCGCGGCGAAAAGACAGGTGACGATAAGATGAATAAGCCGTTCATGCTGAAAATTATGTATATGCTCTTTTAAATTCTCGCAGTCCGCCGCTGTGGGTTCGGATACCGATTTATAATGCCGTTCGGTTTCAAGAAGATATTTG
>JAFLUR010000053.1 GCA_022508725.1 Oscillospiraceae bacterium | reverse complement strand
CGACGGGAAATTTCAGCTTGCGAATACAAATAAGCTGATACGTTTTTACAAAGGTGCAAACGGACTTAAAACCGGCTCTACCTCAAAGGCGCTGTGCTGTCTTGCGGCTACAGCCGAAAGGGACGGTATGCAGCTTATAGCGGTGGTTCTCGGCGCGCCTACATCAAAGGAGCGTTTCGGAGGGGCAAGTACATTGCTTGATTACGGATTTGCAAAATATGAAATTTGCTCTCCCGTAAAAGAGGGTGAATTTATGGCGTCGGTAAACGTAAACAAGGGCGTCGAAAGCTCCGTCAATGCGGTTGCGAAGGAAGAATTTTCCGCGCTTTTGGAAAAGGGCGAAAGCGGAAGCATCGAAAAGAATATTATTATTGACGAAAGCGTTGACGCGCCCGTAAAAGAGGGCGATGTTTTGGGAACCGCAGAGTTTGTCCGGAACGGAAATGTCATAGGCTCGATCGAACTGACAGCCGAAAAGACCGTTTTGAAAAAGGGAGTTCGTGCGTTTATTTCTCAAATATTGAGGGCATGGTTTATGGATACGGAAAAACCCGGGATCGCAGCTTTGCCGGAATAATAAAGTTTACAGGCAATTGTAAATTTTATGATTGCCTGTAAAATAACAAAATACGGAGGAAAATATGAAGATACATAAGAGGATAAAGAATACGGGGATTACCGCCGTTATTCTGTCAATTGCTCTTTCGGGCATATCATCACCGGCGCTCGCCGCGTTTGAATGGGCGGAGCGACCCGCGGATTTCTGCATAAACAAGCATATCATTGCCGGCGACGAAAACGGCGATCTGATGCTTGATAAAAATATTACAAGGGAACAGATGGCAAAAATGCTGACAGAAGCGTTTTCGATAAAATCCAAAAATCCGAAATTATTTTTGGATGTGGACGAAAATTTATGGTCATACGATTATATAAACCGGTTTTCGGGTCTTATGATAAAGACCGATATTGTGTTTCTTCCGGCTGAGCTTGTGACAAGAGAGGAATTTGTGACATATCTTCTTATCTCCGCGGGATATGAGCCGTATGCCGGTGAAACAAACCGTCTTTTGCAGATCTCGTTTTCGGACAGTGATGATATAGACGAGGACTATAAGCCGTATATACTTACGGCGGTAAAAAACGATTTTCTGAAAGGCTCCGACATGAAGATAAATCCAAAGGGACTTTTAACGCGCGCGGAGGCGTGTACCTTTATCTACAGAGTAATGAATTCGGATAAGAGTACATCCGGGATATATATACATACATCGGTGGTTCCCATGCCGGCAGCGACAAAAAGTCCGGACAACAATACCGGAAGCAATACGGTGAATATAACGACCGAAACCGGTGTACGGGGAGAGCATCCCATAATGGGAAGTCCCGAGGTCACACTTGAACAGGCAAAAAAATGGGCGCAAAACAGGGGGGCTCATCAGAGATTTATAGATATAGCCGATTTATATTGGTATTACGGTGAAATTACCGGTATACGTCCGGAGGTGATGTATGCGCAGGCGGCGAAAGAAACGAATTTCGGCAAATATACCGGCAACGTTATACCCGAACAGAATAACTGGGCGGGCATAAAGGCAAAGGATGCAACGGGGGACACCACATACGATCATGAGAGCTTTGCCACACCCGATGACGGAGTAAGAGCGCATTTCAATCATATGGGGGCATATATAGGACTTGAGCCGGTCGGCGAACCGCACGCGAGATATTACAACGTAAAGTCGCTTGATTGGGCGGGAACCGTGAGATATATTGAAGAACTCGGGGGAAAATGGGCGCCTTATGCCGATTACGGAGTAAGCATCATATACGATTTTATAGAGCCTATGAAGAATACCGGATAAAGAGGTGCATAATCATGATGTTAAATGCTTCGGGAATAAAGAAAATGTTTGCCGATGAGGTGCTTTTTTCGGATGTGTCCTTTACTCTTGATGATAATGACAAGGTGGGATTTGTCGGCAGCAACGGTGTGGGAAAATCCACGCTGTTTAAAATAATAGCGGGTGAAACGGAATATGACGAGGGTGAGATTTTCAAGAATAAAAATGCGAGGATAGCTTATCTTGAACAATACGCCTGCGATAATTCCGAAAAGACGGTATATAATGAGGTTTTGGAGAGCTTCCGGGATATAACGGAGATAGAGGAAAAATTGGAGGATATACGGCTTGATATTGAGCGCGGTGTCGGAAATCTGCCGGAGCTTATCAGGCGTCAGAACGATCTTAACGAAATGTTTTTAAAGCGTGACGGGGCGTATTATAAAAGCCGTCTGCGTTCGGCGCTGTTGGGACTCGGTTTTTCCGAGGATGAGTTTTTGCTTCCCGTCCGGAATTTGAGCGGAGGTCAGAAAACCCGCGTGTCGCTTGCGAAAATACTGCTTTCCGATTCAAATGTTCTGCTTTTGGACGAGCCTACAAATCATCTTGATATAAATTCGGTAAACTGGCTCGAGGATTTTCTTTTATCCTTTAAAGGCGCGGTTATGGTAATATCGCATGACAGATATTTTCTCGACCGCATATCCGGAAGGACCTTTGAGCTTGAAAATAAAAAGCTTTATTCCTTCAACGGAAATTACAGCTTTTATGTCAAACAAAAGGAAACAGATATAAAAACGCGCGAGAGGGAATATGAGAATAAAATGCGCGAGATCGAAAGGCTCGAAGGCATAGTGGAGCAGCAGCGGAGATGGAACAGAGAAAAGAATATAAAAACCGCCGAAAGCAAAATGAAGATCATAGAAAAATTGGAGAACAGCCTTGAAAAGCCGGAGAAAAAAAACGAGGATATAAGATTTGAATTCAAGTCAAGCATAAGGGGCGCCGATGATGTTGTGATCGCCCAAAATCTTTCAAAGAAATTTGACGGAAAAACGATATTTAAAGACGCATCTCTGCATATAACGCGCGGCGAAAGGGTATTTTTGCTCGGCGCGAACGGCTGCGGCAAAACAACGCTGCTGAAAATACTGCTCGGAATATATGAGCCGGACGGCGGCAGCTTTTCCGTCGGGACAAGTATCGATGTGGGATATTACGATCAGATACAGGAAAATCTGAATGACGGAAATACGATAATAGATGAGCTGTGGGAGGAATATCCCGATTTTACGCAGACCGATATAAGGAATGCGCTGGCGGTATTTCTTTTCAAGGGCGAGGAGGTTTTTAAGGAGATAGGCAAGCTTTCGGGAGGAGAGCGCGCAAGGGTATCGCTTGCGAAGCTTATGCTCAAAAGAACAAATCTGCTTATATTGGACGAGCCTACGAACCATCTTGATATACATTCCCGAGAGGCGCTTGAAAACGCGCTTTCCGGATATGACGGAACAATGATTGCGGTATCGCATGACAGATATTTTATAAACAAGCTGGCCACGAGGATAATACACATGACCGATAAGGGCGTTCAAAGCTATATCGGAAATTACGATGATTATGTCCGTCACATAATCCCGGAAGAAAAGACCGAAAAAAAACAGTCGGTAAACGATTATCTGGAGCAGAAGAAAACAGCCGCGCAAAAACGCAAAATACAAAATCGACTCAAACGCGCGGAGGAGGAAATAGAAGAAACGGAAGATAGAATAAAGGAGCTTACAAAAAAGCTTGAGAGTCCGGATATATCGGCGGATTATGTCAAGGCTATGGAGATTTCCGAGGAAATAGGAAAACTCAACGATCGTCTTGATGAGCTTTATGCCGAGTGGGAAGAGCTTCAGGGGGAGGATATATGAGAGCGGTATTGCAGAGAGTCAAGGAAAGCCGTGTTTCGGTTGACGGCAGGATAGTGGGGAATATATCGGCGGGGCTGAATATTCTTGTGGGTATCGAAAAGGGGGACACGGAAGAGGAGCTTGCTTATGCCGCGGCAAAAATACTTTCGATGCGTATATTTGACGATAAGGACGGCAGGATGAATTTGAGTGTGCGCGATATAAAGGGAGAAATATTGGTGATATCGCAGTTTACGTTATACGGCGACTGCCGCAGAGGGAACAGACCGAGCTTTGAAAGGGCGGCTCCCGGAAATGAGGCGGAAAAGCTTTACGGGAAATTTGTCGATATGCTCAAAAACGGCGGACTCAAAGTCGAAACCGGTATTTTCGGGGCGGATATGGAAGTAAATATAGTAAACGACGGACCGGTCACGATAATTCTTGAAAGAAAAGCAAAGGAATAGGTGAAAGCTATGAATAAAACGGGTATTCTTTTGGGAAAAATGTGCGAATATTACGACGGTGATGTTAAGCGAATAAATCATTTTGGAATATAGAGGAAAAAAGCGTAACGGAAAGAGGGCAATTTTATGGTATATGATTTTGATTTTACACCCAAACCGCCTATGAAATCTGGACATTTGAAGATGGGCGGGAAAAATCCCGACGGTATCGAAATAAATGTGAACAGCAGATACATAACGCGCGGAGGAAAGCCGTACATACCGATAATGGGAGAAATACATTTTTCGCGTATCGACAGGAACGAGTGGGAAAAAGAGCTTGTAAAAATGAAGAACGGCGGTATCACTCTTGTGTCCACCTATTTATTTTGGATATATCATGAGGAGATCGAGGGTGAGCTTGATTTTACGGGAGATAACGATATACGCACCTTTGTTGAATTGTGCGGAAAAAACGGACTTGAGGTCGTTTTGAGGATAGGTCCGTGGGCGCATGGTGAATGCAGAAACGGAGGGTTTCCGGATTGGCTTTTGAAAAAGGGGATAGACCTGCGAACCAATGATGCGGAATACATGAAATATGCAAAAAAATGGTATACCGCGATATATGACCGGGTAAAGGGATTATTTTACAAGGACGGCGGAAATATTATTGCAATTCAGATAGAGAATGAGCTTGTTGACAATGCCGGTCATTTGCTTGCTTTGAAGGAGATGGCGGTGGAAATAGGCTTTGATGTGCCGATTTATACCGTTACGGGCTGGAATTCAAAATACGGAGCGGAGATTCCGCCTTATGATTTTATTCCGGTATTCGGCGGTTATCCCGAAGCGCCGTGGACGGGGCATACACACCGTCTCCCGCCAAATCCGCATTATTTTCTTCATCCTATGAGAAATGATTCGGCAATAGGCGAAGATCTGCTTTGTGCGGATACAAGCGGCGGCGATAACGGCTACAGGATGGATTACGATCTTTATCCCTATGCCACCTGTGAGCTGGGAGGCGGCATACAGGTAACGGAGCATCGGCGTCCGAGGATTTCGGGTAAGGACATATACGCGATATCGCTGTGCAGGCTCGGCAGCGGAAATAATCTTCCCGGATACTATATGTATCACGGCGGAACAAACAAGATAGGAAAGCTCAGTACGTTTCACGAGTCGAAAAAGAGCGGATATCCCAACGATTTACCTGTAAAGTCTTATGATTTTCAGGCGGCGATAGGTGAATTCGGAATTCTTCGCCCGCAGTATTATATGCTCAGAATGCTGCACAGCTTTATAAACGACTTTTCGGAGATGCTTGCTCCGATGGACGCATATTTTCCGGAAAAGATTCCGGAGCGCGGCGATACCTCATCTCTGCGATATTCGGTCAGAACAGACGGAAAAAGCGGGTTTGTATTTATAAACAATTATTCGCGTCTTGATACGCTTTCGGAGCATGGCGAGGTTTCGTTTAGGGTAAAGACGGACGGGAAGGAGCTTGTATTTCCGCAAAAACCGATCTGCGTAAAAGACGGTGTGAGCGCAATACTGCCCTTTATGCTGAATATCGGAAGCTCAACGCTTGATTATTCAACCTGCCAGCTTTTGAAAAAGGACGGAAACAACTGTTATTTCTTTGAAATTCCCGGAATACGCGCGGAATATTCGGTTGACGGCAGGGTCATTCCTGCGGAAGCCGGAAAAAGTATAGATGTGAACGGCGCAAAAATAATCACGCTTGCATATGAGGAGGCATTGTATTTGGACACGGAAAAACAAGTCCTTTCGGTCGATGATGCCGTTATCGAAGAAACAGAGGTTACGATTACCCCGGAGACGCTGGACAATCTTGAGGTACCTCACAAGGGCTATCGGCAGTACAATATATCCGCCGCAGGTACCGGTGAATTTGTGCGTCTTGCATACGGAGGGGACAGGGCTATGCTCTTTAACGGAAATACGCTTATTGCCGATGATTTTTATTACGGCGGTGACTGGATATTCCCCAAAAAACTGCTTGATGAAAGCTCGGTTGTCATTATACTTGACAAAACAAGAGATGTATATATGGAAATTTAAGAAATTCGATAAGAGCCTGTTCGGTATCCGGAAGAACCGTCGGATTAAAAAATGATGATTGGAGGATACTGAACAGACTCTGATATTTGCCTGCACAAAAAGCTCTCAAATCGTTTGATTTTGAGAGCTTTTTTGTGCAATAAGTATTTATTTTATTTAAGTTCAAGATTGCCCAAGCTTGCGCCTTTGAGGTACGCGTTTATAAACCCGTTCAAATCGCCGTCCATGACCGCGCCGATATTTCCCATCTCAAAATTGGATCGGTGATCTTTGACGAGATTGTACGGATGAAATACATAAGAACGTATCTGACTGCCCCATGCTATTTCCTTTTGAACGCCTTTGATATCCTCGATTTTATCCTTATGCTGCTGTTCGGCAATTTCTACCAGCTTTGCCGTGAGCATTTTCATCGCGTAATCGCGGTTCTGATGCTGAGAACGCTGAGTCTGACATGCAACGACAATTCCCGTGGGGATATGAGTTATACGCACAGCCGAACTTGTTTTGTTGATATGCTGACCTCCCGCGCCGCTTGAACGGTATGTGTCAACATGAAGGTCCTCGCTTCGGATATTTATTTGAATACTGTCATCGATTTCCGGCATGACCTCGATCGACGCGAATGATGTATGCCGTCTGCCGGATGCGTCAAACGGAGATATGCGAACAAGACGGTGAACGCCTTTTTCGGATTTTAAATATCCGTAAGCGTTAAGTCCCTCAATCAATATGGTGGCGCTCTTCATTCCGGCTTCATCGCCGTCAAGGTAATCTATCATTGAACAGCCGTAACCGTTTTTCTGCGCCCACATCTGATACATTCTTATAAGCATTGCACACCAGTCCTGTGCCTCCGTTCCGCCCGCTCCGGCATGAAATGTCATAATTGCGTTGTTTTTATCGTACTGCCCCGAAAGCAGTGTTTCAAGGGTCATTTGCTCCAGCTCATCGTTTATCCTTTTGAATGACGAGGTTATCTCTTCAAGCATGGATTCATCGTTTTCTTCATTGGCAAGCTCCACAAGAGTCAGGGTATCTTCCCAATCGGAACGAAGATTGTCAAAACGTTCGACCTTATCCTTGAGCTGTTTGGTTTTCTGCAATACCTTTTGAGAATTTTCCATGTCATCCCAAAAGTCCGGCTGAGCGGAAAGAGCTTCTAAATTCTCGATTTCCGCAAGAGTTCCGGCGATGTCAAAGTGAATCCCTCAGTTCTGTAATGTTTTTTTCCAAGCCTTGCAGCTTTATACGAAACTCATCGTATTCAAGCATTTTCTCACGACCTTTCAAATTCGGATTTATTTGATATTTTATTCGGAGGTTATTCAAGTTATTCGGGTGAATAGTCTTTGAATGATCCGTGAATGATATGCAAACAAGCAGCTACCGGAAATTTAACGGTATCTGTGTTTTTATTTATTCTGTCCGCAGCAGTTTTTATATTTTTTGCCGCTGCCGCATGGGCAGGGATCGTTTCTGCCCGGTTCTTTTTTCTTTGAAGCGGGCTTTTTTGAAAGTGAGCCGTCGCTGCCCGTATCAAGCGGCTTGGCTACCTGTTCGCGTTCAATTCTCTGCGTCGGCTTTGCGTGCATGATATACTTTACCGTATCGCGTTTGATCGCCATAAGCATATCCTCATACAGATCAGAGCCTACCGAACGGTATTCGACAACGGGATCGTGCTGTGCAAACGCGCGCAGACCGATCTCATGCTTGACGTGCTCCATCTCGTCAATGTGATCCATCCATTTGGTATCAACAACCTTAAGCATAAGAACGCGTTCGATCTCACGCATTTTATCTCCGAACAGCTCTTCCTGTTCGGCATATTTTGCATTGGCTATCTCAAGCATACGGTCACATATATCCTGACGTGTTACGGTTTCCATATCCGATTCCGCAATTTCAAATGTACCCTCATAATCGAAATGCTCATGCAGGAATTCGTTTATTGCGGAAATGTTCCATTCTTCCGGAATATCGGAAATACCGATATAATTGTCAAGAGCCTCGTTTACGATAGATTCGATCATCGAAACTATGGTGGATTTGATATCCTCGCCGTCAAGAACCATCTGACGCTGCTTGTAAACGATTTTACGCTGTTCGTTCATGACTTCGTCATATTGGAGAACGTGTTTACGGGCGTCAAAATTACGGCTTTCGAGATTTTTCTGGGCATTTTCTATCGCGTTTGTAAGAATTCTCGCCTCGATGGGCTGATCGTCCTCAAGACCGAGAGCGTCCACCATTGTACGGACCTTATCTGAGCCGAATATACGCATAAGATCGTCGTCAAGTGAAAGGAAGAATTTGGAGTTACCCGGATCGCCCTGCCGTCCCGAACGTCCTCTGAGCTGATTATCTATACGGCGCGATTCATGGCGCTCGGTTCCTATGATATAAAGACCGCCCGATTCAACGACCTCCTGCTGTTCGGGTTCTATCTTCGATTTGAACTTATCGTAAAGCTCGGAGTATTTTTTTCTCGCCTCGATAATTTCTTCATTATCGGTATCGGCAAAGCCTGTTGCCTCCGCGATAAGCTCATCGGAATATCCGAGCTTTGCAAGCTCTTTTTTTGCCATATATTCCGCATTTCCGCCGAGCATAATATCGGTGCCTCGGCCCGCCATGTTTGTGGCTATCGTTACGGCGCCCTTTTTACCCGCCTGAGCAACGATCTCCGCCTCTTTTTCATGGAACTTTGCATTGAGAACCTCGTGCTTTATGCCCTGCTTTTTAAGAAGCGAGGAAAGTCTTTCCGATTTGTCGATATTAACGGTGCCGACCAATACAGGCTGTCCTTTTTGATTGCATTCTTTGATCTGTTCGATTACGGCGTTGAATTTGCCGGTTTCGTTTTTATAGACAACATCCTGTTCATCGATACGCTGTATCGGACGGTTTGTGGGAACAACGATAACATCAAGCTTATATATATGCTGAAATTCTTCTTCCTCCGTAAGAGCGGTACCGGTCATACCCGAAAGCTTGCCGTAAAGACGGAAAAAGTTCTGGAATGTAATGGTGGCAAGAGTCTTGCTTTCATTTTCGATCTTAACGCCTTCCTTTGCCTCTATAGCCTGATGCAGACCGTCGGAATAACGTCTGCCCGGCATGATACGTCCGGTAAATTCATCAACAATTTTGACCTCTCCGTTATCGACAACATACTGCTGATCGCGATGCATACAGCCGTTTGCGCGCAGAGCCTGATTTATATGATGCTGGAGCTTCATATGCTCCGGATCGGAGAGATTTTCTATGCCGAACATTTTTTCCGCTTTTTTGATACCGTTATCGGTAAGAGAGGCGGTATTGGCTTTTTCGTCAACAATATAATCCTCAGTGATATCCTCGTCAAGCTGCTTGTCGTCATGCTCCGTAACGACCTTTTTGGAGAGGCGTTTTACGAATATATCGGCAAGCTTATAAAGATCGCTCGAGGCATCGCCCATACCGGATATGATAAGAGGAGTTCTTGCCTCATCGATAAGAATGGAGTCAACCTCATCGACGATGGCGTAATTATGACCTCTTTGTACCATTTGTTCCTTATACGTTACCATATTGTCGCGGAGATAGTCAAATCCGAGCTCGTTGTTTGTACCGTAGGTAATATCCGCGGCATAAGCGGCTTTTCTTTCGTTCTGATCGAGATCGTGTATGATAAGTCCCACACTCAGACCCAAAAATCTGTAGACCTTTCCCATCCATTCGCTGTCACGCTTTGCAAGGTAATCGTTTACTGTAACGATATGTACACCCTTGCCTGTGAGAGCGTTGAGATATGCCGGCAGAGTGGAAACAAGAGTTTTACCCTCACCTGTTTTCATTTCGGCTATACGTCCCTGATGGAGTATGATTCCGCCTATGACCTGGACTTCAAAATGCTTCATGCCGAGGACTCTCCATGATGCCTCGCGCATTACGGCAAACGCTTCGGGGAGTATATCGTCAAGTGTTTCTCCCTTTTCAAGACGTTCTTTAAATTCGGTAGTTTTTGCTTTCAGCTCTTTGTCCGAAAGAGCCGCGGTCGTTTCTTCAAGGGATAACACCTTATCCGCGATCGGACGTATTCTTTTCAGTTCCCTGTCCGAATACGTTCCGAAAATTTTATCAAAAATACCCATTCCTTCCGTTCATTCCTTTCAAAATTAAAAATATATATATGCTCAGTATATAGTATAACACAAAATTATGCTCAATACTACTGTTTTTTTTCAAAAAGATAAAATTTTTATGGTCTTTTTACGGTCTTACCGGGAAAGAAGTTTGTTTACGGCACTTATAAACGCATAGATGGATGAGGTGTTTATATTTTCGTTTATTCCCGCACCCCAGAATAACCTGTCGCTGTCCTTTTCCTTAACGCATATATAAGTGACCGCACGGCTTCTTGAGGAACCCTCGAGGTCATGCTCCTGATAGGATACGATCTCGATATCCTTTTTAAAGTGAGCGCATAAGCTTTTGCAGAGTGCGTCGAGAGGACCGT
>JAFLUR010000052.1 GCA_022508725.1 Oscillospiraceae bacterium | reverse complement strand
TTACAATATTTTAAAATTAACAAATGTGTCACGCATCATTGACTTTTATACAAATAAAATAACAAAATATTGATGTAAGGGTTGAAAATACCGGAGGATTATGTTACAATGGTTACAGAAAGGTGACGGCTTGCCCGGAGGGAGTGTGTTTTTTGGAAATAAATGAAAACCGGATGCTTGTATATGAAAGTGAGCTTTACGAGAGGGGATTCGGCGCGATAGCCGGAGTTGACGAGGCAGGAAGAGGACCGCTGTGCGGTTCGGTTTTTGCGGCGGCGGTTATTTTTCCGAGGGATTTTTACTGCGGGGAGATAAACGATTCAAAAAAGCTGACCGAAAAAAAGCGTGAAAGGCTCTTTGACATTATTACGGAGAATGCCTCCGCATATTCTGTAAAAGAGATCGATGCCGGAACGATAGACAAAATCAATATTCTGCGCGCAACGCATAAAGCAATGTGCGAAGCGGTTGATGGGCTTGATATAAGACCGGATTTCGTTATAATAGACGGCAACAGCATAAGCGGAATGGAGATCGCGCACAGAACGATCGTTAAGGGTGATGAGAAAAGCATGAGCATTGCCGCGGCGTCGATCCTTGCAAAGGTATCGAGGGACAGGGAGATGATACGGCTTTCGGAAGAATATCCGGAGTATAATTTCGCAAAGAATAAGGGATACGGAACAAAGGAACACAGGGAAGCGCTGCTGAAATACGGTCCGTGTCCGATACACAGAAAAACATTTTTGAAAAAAATTCTCGGAGATACTGTTCCTCCGATTAAGGAAACACCGGTTTAGGGGAATTCCCCTGTTTGGGCAGGCATAAAATTCAAGAGTCGGTCGGAGGGTCGATAATATATGAATAAGGTCGGAGGAATGGGAGAAGATGCGGCTTGCGAGTATCTTCAAAATCACGGCTTTGAAATAATCGAGAGGAATTATCACAGCAGATACGGAGAGATCGATATAATAGCAAGGGACGGCGATGATTTGGTTTTTGTCGAGGTGAAAGCAAGGTCGGAAAGGACCGATACAATGCCGTGCGAATATGTCGATGAAAGAAAAAGGAAAAAAATAATAAAAACAGCGCTTGTTTATCTGGGCGATGACGCGTATTCGTCAGGATTTCGTTTTGATGTTACGGATATTATTTATAAAAACGGCATTCCCATGATAAAACATTACAGGAATGCTTTTTTGGGGGGAAACATATGAGAATTTTTGATGCACACTGCGATACGGCATGTGAGATTTTTGACAAAAAATGCGGATTGTATGAAAACAGTCTGCATTTTGATATAAGACGTACCGGAAATTATGACGGGTATACGCAGGTTTTTGCCGTTTATGCCGATCCCAAGCACAAAGACCGGATTTTGGAGCGTTCGCTTGAGGTTATCGATTATTTTATTTGTGAAACGGATAAAAACAGCGACAGCATAAGCCTGTGCAAAAACGGAAACGATATGAGAGATGCGGTAATGCTCGGAAAAAGAGCGGCATTTTTGGCTCTGGAGGGCGCCGATGCCGTAACATCCGCGGAAATACTGCACATATTTTACAGGCTCGGAGTAAGGGTGATCTCCCCGGTATGGAATGTGTCAAATCATATAGCGACATCCGTTACGGAGGAAAATCCTGCGGAGGGGTTGACGGAATTCGGCAAAAGGATTTTCAAGGAAATGACGGAAATGGGGATTATTGCCGATGTTTCGCATACAAGCGACAGGACGTTTTGGGACATTATGAGCATATCACGGCTGCCTGTTATAGCGACTCATTCAAATTCCCGCACGGTAAGCGCGCACAGGCGAAATCTGTCCGATGAACAGTTTACGGCTGTGGTGAGATCGGGAGGATGTGTCGGTATAAATTTATATCCGTTTTTCCTGTCTCTCAAAAAGGAAGCCGCGGTTGACGACATAATACGGCATATTGAGCATTTCTGCAGCATAGGCGGAGAAAACAATATAGGACTCGGATGTGATTTTGACGGAGTGGATATTTTGCCGGAGGGTATATCCGGTATTCAAGATATCAGCAAAATATTTGATACGCTTGCCGTGCGCGGTTATTCGGATGAGCTTATAAACAAGATAGCCTGCGCGAACTTTGAGCGTGTGTTTGCGGGACTTGACTGAAGTATCGGGGGATTTATCGAATGACGGCTGCAAAACGTATGAAATGGGGTTATTAAGATGTTAGCTTGCACAAACAGCATAGGTCTTATGGGTATCGACGGGTTTACGGTGTCGATACAGGCGGATATAAGCAACGGACTGCCGTCGTTTGATGTAGTGGGGCTGCCCGATACGGCTGTGAGAGAATCCCGTGAAAGAGTACATTCGGCAATAAAAAATTCCGGCTTTGATTTTCCGCCTAGAAGGATTGTTGTAAATCTTGCTCCGGCAAATCTCAAAAAAGAGGGCCCCGCATACGATCTGCCCATAGCCATGGCGCTCCTTTTCGCGAGCGGTCAGGTCGAAGCGAATGAGACCGGCAGACAGGTGTTTATGGGAGAGCTTTCGCTTGACGGAAGCCTCAATCCCGTGACGGGCGTGCTGCCTATGGTAATATCGGCGTATAAAAACGGGTTTACCGATATATTTGTTCCGCAGAAAAACGCGAAGGAGGCGGCAATTCTTGACGGCGTAAGGATATACCCGGTTTGTTCGCTTATCGAGCTTGCCGCACACTTTTCGGGGCGCAAGAGAATAGAACCGTTTGTCGATCCGAACGGCGGACATATTAAAAATCAAAATGACAATGTAATCGATTTTGCCGACGTTAAGGGTCAGGAGAGCGCAAAAAGAGCATTGGAGATAGCCGCCGCGGGAGGTCATAACATACTGCTTATAGGGAGTCCGGGAACCGGAAAAACAATGCTTGCAAAGCGTTTGTGCACCATACTTCCCGATATGACATTTAATGAGGCGCTTGAGGTTACAAAGGTACATTCCATAGCGGGAACGCTGAAAAAGGACAGCCCTCTTATAACGTCAAGACCGTTCAGAAATCCTCACCATACGATCTCTTCATCGGGGCTTTCCGGAGGCGGCACGATCCCGCGTCCGGGGGAGCTTTCTCTTGCGCATAACGGCGTGCTTTTTTTGGACGAGCTGCCCGAATTCAAGAGGGAAACGCTTGAGGTCATGCGTCAGCCGCTTGAGGACGGACAGGTCACAATAGCACGAGTAAACGCTACGCTTACATATCCCTGCAATATTATGCTGATATGCTCCATGAATCCGTGCAAATGCGGATTTTTCGGGGATCCCGTACGCAGATGTACCTGCTCCGACGCGCAGATCCATAAATACCGCAGCCGTATATCCGGTCCTCTGCTTGACAGAATAGATATGCATATCGAAATATCACCCGTAAATTACAACGATCTTTCATCGTCCGAAAGGGGAGAGAGTTCGGCGGAGATAAAAAAGAGAGTGGACAGAACAAGAAAAATACAGACGCAGCGGTACAAGGAACACGGCATTTATTCGAATTCACAGCTCAGAGCGGGACTTTTGGAAGAATTTTGTCATATAGGCGATGAGGAAAACAAGCTGCTCAAAACAGCGTTTGATAATCTCGGACTGAGCGCCAGAGCGCACAGCAGAATATTGAAGGTAGCAAGAACCATTGCCGATCTTGAGCAAAGCGAGGAAATAAAAGCAGCTCATATAGCCGAGGCGATTCAATACCGCAGCCTTGACAGAAAGTTTTTCGGAAACTGAGGTTGCGGAGCACCGGACCGCGGCAGTGAGTATATTTTGGATTTTTATGTTGCAATATTGAGGTGCGGTATGATATAATAAGTGTATTACGGGATATACAGATTGTTCGGGGATATCGGGGTGATATATTAAGATGAATAACAATACGGAAAACGAATACAATACGGATATAAAGACTTATTTTGAAAATGCCGACAAGCATATGAACGGTATAATATGCAGAATACTTTTGTTTCTGCCTATTTCGTTTCTTTTTATATTTATCGGAAACAAGGCGAGCTTATTTCATGTGGATTACAAAGTGCTTGCGTTTATGAGCGTACTGGGAACGGTTATATGCATTATCCCGACAGTTCTGCTTAAAGTAATTAAGGTATCTTCAGAATTTCTCAAATATTATGTGGTCATGTCTATCGGACTGCTGATGACTGTCCTTGCATCCGATGATACGATGGGGATATGGATAACATATTCGCTTATATTGCTGCTCACCTGTCTTTATTATGATAAGAAGCTTACGGTGTGCGCGATATGCGCGGGATATGTGTATATGATTGTTGCATTGTATCTGCGGGCGCCGGGCGAGGCGGAGTCTCTCGGAACGGATTGGAGCGCCATGCGGTGGTTTTTTACATACGCAAGCAGTCTGACTATTGAATATGCCGTTATTTCCTTTGTTGTAATATCAATAGTTATAAACTCGATAAACAATCTTACCCGGCAGCATAATCTGCAGGTCCATCTTGCCGAGGAACGGGAGCGCTATGAGATCGCTCTTTCATCGGTATCGGATATTATTTTTGAATATGACATTACTCGGGATGTTATGACTCTTTACGGAAAGCAGGGCGAGGATACAAAAAAATATTACGATTACATACCGAAGATACGCGTCGGAGATATCGCGTCGTCGGAGGACACCGAAAAATATATGAAATTTTTGCGCGGAAATTCGGATAAGCCCGCGGAGGTACGCATAATCACGGGTGTCGGAGCGGATAAATACACATGGTTTAGGATAGAGGGAAAGACTATGTTCAGCGGCAGCGTGCCGGTGAAGATAATCGGCAAAATGAGCGATATATCGAGCGAAAAGCGCAGGCTGTCCGAGCTTATGGATTCCATGCAGCGCGATAAGCTTACAAAGCTGTACACGGGAGAGGCGGCGGAAAAGCATATATCGAAATATCTTTCGGAAAAATCCGACACAGAGGTATGCGCTCTTATAATAATGAGTATAAACAATATTCAAACCATAAACGAATCCTACGGATATATGTTCGGTGATCTTATTATTTCGGAGGTTGCCAGGATAATGTCGGGGATTGTAAATGTGAATGATATTGCCGCGCGTCTCAACGGCGTGGAATTTATGATGTTTATTACGCATGAGGAGCATGGCAGAATTGACGGTATCATAAAGCGTATGTATGAACAGGTCAATAATATACATATTATCGATGATAAAAATATAACGGTCCGGATAGCGGCGGGCTTTGCCGAAACGCTTGACGGCTGCACCGACTACAAAGGACTTTTCGAAAAAGCGGACGTTACGCTGTCATATATGCTGGCAAACGATATGGAATATGTGTCGTCATACCGCGAAATAAAGGGAATGATCGGAAACGGCAGAGAGGAAGAGTATTTGCCGAGAAGGGATACCTTCAATGTTAAGGAAGATTCGGACCGGTCGAGCGCCGATAATATGCTTATGTTCGTTTTTTCCGTTCTCGAAAACAGCAAGAATTTGAAAAGCACAATAAACATACTTCTTTCGCATATAGGACATGAGTTCGGTATCGGTAAAATAAGCGTGATAGAAACCGACCTTAATTTTCTTACCAACAATATTTCATATCAGTGGTGCGCCGATATAAGAGGTTATGATGTTTTGAGAAATTATCATGTTGAAAAGAATGATTTGCAGCTGATGATGCAGAGCTGCATGAAAGACGGTATGTTTGAAATGACTCCCGAGCTTTTTGAAAAATTTTCCGATGATTTCCGGCTCAGAGTTCCCGACCCGAATAAGATCGCCTCTGTTTTTATCGGGATCCATGATAAAGGCGTGTTTAAAAGAGGGTTTGTATTCGAGCATGAGAAAAGGAAGTTCGAATGGACCGATGAAATGAAGAATACGCTTAAAGAAATTTCAAAGGTATTGTCCATGAATATGAATAAAATAGACGTGGACAGCGCAAGCCGCGCAAAATCGAATTTTCTTTCAAATATGTCGCATGAAATAAGGACTCCCATGAATGCCATCATAGGCATGACAAACATCGCGAAGGAGGCGGTGGGAGACGATGAAAAGGTACGGGAATGTCTCGGCAAGATAACGGTTTCCGCAAATTATCTTTTGTCGCTTATAAACGATATTCTCGATATGTCAAGGATAGAAAGCGGAAAAATGTCGGTTATAAACGAGCCGTTTATATTATCGGAGCTGATTTCTTCGATAGATATTCTTATAAGGCCTCAGGCGGAAGAAAAGAACATAAATTTTGAGCTTATAACTCATATAGATAAGGACTTTATCATAGGTGACAGTCTGAGATTAAAACAGGTGCTTGTCAATATAGCCGGCAACGCTCTTAAATTCACGCCGACGGACGGCACGGGAAAGGTGATTATGACGGTTGAAGAAACGGACGTCGGAAACGATTCCGTGAATGTGAGATTTTCGGTGAAGGATAACGGAGTGGGAATAAGCGAGGAAAATCAGGTCAAGATATTCCAGTCCTTTGAGCAGGCTGAAAACAACACGGTCAAAAAATTCGGCGGAACAGGTCTCGGACTGGCAATAAGCAGCAATCTTGTACATATGATGGGCGGTATACTTGAGGTTGAGAGCGAGATCGGAAAGGGATCCGATTTCTTCTTCAGCGCGGATTTTGCGATCAATCCCGATAATAAGGGCGGAGAGCAGAAAAAAACCGTAAAGGAGAATATCAGATTTGACGGAAAGGTAGTCCTTTTGGCGGAAGATGATGAAATAAATACGGAGATCGCGGTAAATGTTCTCGAATCATTCGGACTCACGGTCGAAACGGCGGAGAACGGCAGAACAGCCGTTGATAAATTTACCGAAAAACCGTCGGGATATTACAATGCCGTGTTCATGGATATAAGAATGCCGATCATGGACGGACTTGAGGCAACAAGACTTATCCGCACATCGGATAAGGAGTATGCGCGGAGTGTGCCCGTAATAGCAATGACCGCGAACGCATTTGATGAGGATGAGAAAAAATCCATTGAGTCCGGCATGGATTTTCATATCAACAAGCCGATCGATGTTTCACTGCTGAAAAATATTTTAAACCAAATTTTTTAAAACGGAGGAATAAGTTATGGTAGTAAAACCGAAAGTAAGAGGATTTATTTGCACAACATCTCATCCGGAAGGGTGCAGGGCGGAGGTAAAGGCTCAGATCGATTATGTAAAGTCAAAGCCGCGCACGGACGGAGCCAAAAAGGTATTGGTCATAGGCGCGTCGATGGGATACGGTCTTGCATCAAGGATAACGGCGGCATTTTCGGGAGGAGCGGCAACGATAGGCGTTATATTCGACAAACAGGGCGATGAAAAAAGAACCGCTTCATCCGGCTGGTACAATACTGCGGCGTTTGAGGAATTCGCCGCGGCGGAAGGATTATATGCGAAAACGGTGAACGGTGACGCATATTCCGAGGCGGTTAAAAATCAAGTCATTGACATGATAAAGAAAGACCTCGGAAAAATCGACATGGTGATTTACAGTCTGGCGGCTCCGAGACGCACCGATAAGGACGGAACGGTCTATACGTCCGTGCTTAAAACAACGGGCGGAGATTATACAAACAAGACCATAGATCTTAAAACAAGACAGCTTTCTGAAGTGACCGTGACTGCGGCTACCGATGAGGAGATACGCCATACGGTAAAGGTCATGGGCGGAGAGGACTGGAAAGACTGGATAAAGGCGCTTAAAGCTGCCGATGCGCTTGATGACGGCGCGGTGACGGTCGCATATTCGTATATAGGTCCTTCACTCACGCACAGTATATATTTTGACGGTTCGATAGGACGCGCAAAGGCGCATTTGCATAAAACGGCTGATGAGATAAATACGGAATTTGACGGCGTTAATGCGTATGTATCGGTAAATAAGGCACTCGTTACGCAGTCAAGCGCGGCGATACCGGTCGTTCCCTTGTATATATCCATACTTTATAAGATCATGAAGAAAAAGGGCAATCATGAGGGTTGTATCGAGCAGATGTACAGGCTGTTTAACGAAAAGCTTTTCGGAGGAGATGTTCCGCTTGACAGCGAAGGAAGAATTCGGATGGACGATTGGGAAATGCGGGAGGATATTCAAAAGGAAGTATCGGACGCATGGAATAAAATATCAAACGATAATATAAACGAATATGCCGATATCGACGGATATTGGGATGATTTTTATAAATTATTCGGGTTCGGCGCGGTCGGAGTGGATTATGACGCGGAAACCGAAACGATCGCGGAGATACCGAGCCTTTCATAAAACGATATGCTTATCAAAAGAGGTGGTAAAGCGATGTGCGAAAGATACAGGGATATTGAAAAAAGCATAATAACGACATATCGTAAGAATATATGGCGAAAATTCACAAAGGCAATAAGCCGTTATCAAATGATAAAAGAGGGAGATAAAATCGCCGTGTGTATTTCGGGCGGAAAGGACTCCATGCTTATGGCAAAATGTATGCAGGAGATCAGGCGGCACGGGATTATTGAGTTTGAGGCGGAATATATCGTTATGGATCCCGGATATAATGAAGAAAACCGCAGAATGATCGAACACAATGCCGAAATATTGAATATACCGGTGCATATATTCGATACGGAGATTTTCAATTCCGTTGTAAATGTTGACGATCACCCGTGCTATCTTTGCGCGAGAATGAGAAGGGGTTATCTTTACAAGGAGGCTCAAAGGCTCGGCTGCAATAAGATAGCGCTGGGACATCATTTTGACGATGTTATAGAGACGATATTGATGGGTATGCTGTACAGCGCGCAGGTTCAGACCATGATGCCGAAACTGTACAGCACAAATCATCCGGGCATGGAGCTGATACGTCCGATGTATATGGTAAAGGAAAAGGATATTGTCGCATGGGCAGCTCACAACGATCTGCACTTTATAGAGTGCGCCTGCCGGTTTACCGAAAACTATACAAAGCATGGGGCGGAAAATTCAAAAAGGCAGGAAATGAAACAGCTTATCACACAGTTCAGAAATACAAGCAGGTATATTGATATGAATATTTTTAACAGTGTTCAAAATATCAATCTTACAACAATCATAGGATATCATGATAACGAGCGTTCATATAATTTTCTTGACGATTATGATGAACGCAAGCCCTGTACCGACAGTGAAACATGAAAGATTAATATTTCGGGATAAAAAAATCTCCGGCAGCGGCTTTGAAGCCGTAAAAAGCTGCGGGAGATTTTTAAAAGCCTATTTTGTGTTTATATTGATATATTTTGATTTCAGCTTTGAATAGATAATCTTCTGACTTGAATATAAACCGTAGTACCCCGACAGGATATAGCTTATGCCGACGGCAAGGGCGAACAGCACCAATGACTCGGAGCCGAAAAGCTCGATGCTCAGTATGATGGATGCAAGAGGACAGTTCAGTACTCCGCAGAACATTGAAATAAGTCCCACAGCCGCATAAAAACCGGCGTCCGCTCCGAATATATGCCCTAAAGCAGCGCCAAGTGTTGCGCCTATAAAGAAAGTAGGCACTATTTCGCCGCCTTTGAAGCCGCACCCGATCGTTACGGCGGTAAATATAATTTTAAGCAGAAACGCGTAAGGGACACACTCGCCGTCAAATGCCCGTTCTATGACATGCATACCGGCGCCGTTGTAGTCGTAAGTGTTCAGCAGCATTGTTAAGATAATGATTATCGAACCGCCGCAAAATATGCGTATGTACGGGTTGGGAAGATATTTTTTGAAAATATGCTCCGACCGATGCATACTTCCGCAAAATATTATACTTACCACGGCGCACACGGCGGCGGTTACGGATGTGCGGATAAAGTTTGTGTGATTTAGAGCGTATATCGAATCAAGCGGAAAACATTCCGGTGCGATCCCCGCCATAAGCGCTGCTTTTGATGATATTACGGCGGCAAGCAGACAGGGCAGTATCGCGGAGCCGTGAATAATTCCCACGCTTATGACCTCAAGCGCAAATATTGCGGCGGTCACGGGCGTGCCGAAAAGTGAGGCGAACACCGCGCTCATTCCGCATTGTACCGCAATATGAAGGTCTTTTTTATCAAGACGGAAGCCGCGCCCTATATTATATCCTATGCTTCCCCCGAGCTGAAGGGCGGCGCCCTCTCTGCCTGCGGAACCGCCTAACAGATGCGTTATCAATGTGGCAATAAATATAACGGGTATAAGAATATAAGGGACTTTTTCCGATGTGCGTATCGATTCGATAATATTATTTATTCCGATCTCGGACATTTTTGTTATTTTATATATAAATACTATGAAAAGTCCGCCGAGAGGCAGAAAATAAATTATTACGCTGTGGCTTTCTCTGAATGAAGTCGCATGAGAAAGCGCAAGAGAGAATATGCTGCCTATAATCCCGCCTGTGATTCCGGCCGATGTTGCTATTAAGATCCATTTGAGAAACAAAAAAAGATAATTTCTTATTTTTGTGTATTTATGTTTCCAATATATATGATAAGAATTTTTCATAAAATGACCTCCGGATTTTTTTTGGCGGTCGGCAATCTTTATATTTGCCTGCTCCGAATTTTATTATACATCAAAATCCGGCCGCAGTCAATTCATGGTTCGATAATAATTGCGGAAATTAATTTTATAGGATATGCATACTGCGGGGAGTATGTTAAGGAAACACCGAATAAATCAATATAAAAAAATAATTCAGATGTAATCGGTTGGTCATAAAATTTCGTTTTATTGCTTACCCATGCAACCAGGCGAAAAAATAGTGCGTTCGGGGGCGTTTACGCCTAAGAGCCTGTTTAGTATCCTCCAATCATCATCTTTTTGGCATATTTTCCCGCAG
>JAFLUR010000051.1 GCA_022508725.1 Oscillospiraceae bacterium | reverse complement strand
AGAAAAATCCACTCAAAAATCCAACGATTGGAGGAATACTAAACAGGCTCTTAAAAAATCCGGCGATTTCCGAATACCGAACAGGCTCTTGATTATCACGGATAGAGCGCGAAATATTCCTGCCCGGGCGTGTTTTCGAGCAGAGGCCACGAATAGGACGGGTTTATCTCACCGCCCCACTTCCACACATCTCCGCCGTCATATATATTCTGCCAGCCGAGCTTTCCGCCGTCCGCGACCGGTGTGAAATAAAATTTACCCGTGCGCAATTCCGCGGCGGAAACGGGTATTCCGTCGGTTTGGGAGGCTGTTTCCTTTTTATCTCCGAGAGCGTAGTTATTGCCCGCGCCGCCCGCCGAGGTAAGCGCCGTTATGCGGCCCGATTTGTTATCGGTAATAATTTCCGAGGCGGAAACGTCGGAATTTAAAAATCCGTCCTCATTCACTCCGGCAATACCTCCCGAAAAACCCTCGTTTGACGCGTTTATACGCAATTTTGACCGGCTGTAGCTGTTTTGGATATTGCTTTTGAGATTATATCCGCCTATGCCTCCCGCGTATATATCCTCCGCCGAGATATTTATACCTGTGCGTGTGTGACAATGCGACAGCTTCATTCCGGAGCCGAGAGCGAATATTCCGCCTGCGTAGACCTTGCCGGAGGTTTTCGAAAAATCGATGCTTCCCAATGCCGATGATTTGTAAATTTCGCCTCCGTCCGACATTCCCGCGATACCGCCGAGATATGCCGTCCGGCTTTTTGCCTTTATGGCGGCATCGGAAAAGAGCTCGGAAAGGATCGAGCTGTTAAAGCCGCATATGCCGCCCGCCGCCGCGGAGGAATCCTCGTAGCCCGATGCGTTTATTCTGCCCGACGCAAGCGACCGTGATATAACGCCCTCGTTATATCCCGAAATAATTCCGGCTGTTATATTGCTTCCGCGTACATTGATGTCCGCCCGGACCTCACAGTTTTTGATCGTGCCGTAATTCACCGCCGCGATCGCTCCGACCGTAACGTTGCCTCCGGTTATCTGGTCCGCTCTTATCTGTGCGTTTCTCATCGTTATATCGGACAATATCCCGTAATTCACGCCGGCAAAACCGCCGGTTATGTCGTTTCCGGAAACGTATATATTCTCCGCGCGTATGTTTTTGATAAAGCCGCCGGTTATATATCCGAAAAGTCCGAAAAGATTTTCGTTTTCGTTATATTCGAGCCTAATGCCGGAAAGCGAATGTCCGCGTCCGTCGATGCTTCCCGAAAAGCCGTTATCCGGGTCGGCGCATATCGGCTTTATATTTCCCGCCTCGATGTCGTTCATAAGCGCGTAATGCGCGGACGGGTTATCCTGCACGGATATAAGGTCTTCTTTTGTGTAAACGGGGATAGGCGCGTAAACGGTGAGTCCCTTTTCGGTATCGGGGCGGTCGAACATCGAAAGGGTGGGTATCAGGTAATTCTCGTCGCCGGCTCTCCAGTATTTTGAAAAATCCCAGCCCGCTTTTGTTTTGTAAAACGCCTCGCTTGACAGCTCCTCTATGGAGGTATACGCTCCGTTTATGGAATTTTTTCCGCCGTCCGACGTGTTTGAGGCATATGTAAGGTCATAGCTGTAATTGTTTTCAAGCACGCCGTTTCTGCGGTTTGTGGTGATGCGTCCGCTGTTTTTCGCCATCTCATCGGTGATATTCATATTTATCGCGCAGTTGTTTGTGATAATTCCGCCCTCGTTTATTCCGGCGATACCTCCCGCGTATATATCCGCCTTTACATGATATACCGCCGACAAACAGCCGTCGATCGTTCCGGTATTCTTTCCGCATATTCCTCCGGAATAATTGCCTGCCGACACAGCCGTGACGGCTGACATGGAATTTCTTATAATTCCGCCGTTTATTCCGCATATTCCGCCGCCGTTTTTGACGTCTGCCTTTACGAGTCCCTCGGCAAGACAGTTTTCGATGACGGTGCCCGATGTTTCGCCGGCGATGACTCCCGCGCGCTCGGCGCATATTATTTTTTCCGCCTTGACATGAAGATTTTTTATACAGCCGCCCTCGGCAAGACCGAAAAGTCCGCCGTATTCGCCGCCGTCCGCGGAAAATCCCGATATTGTAAATCCCGCGCCGTCGAAAATTCCGCAAAACGGCTCTTTCGCGTCCCCGATAGGCTCCCAATTCCCGGATATGACCATATCGTTTTTAAGACGAAACGCTTTGTTGGGGAAGTGGCGCACCGAATAAAGCTGTTTTTCATTGCTTATTATGTAAGGATCGCTTTCGGTGCCGCTGCCCGCGCTGTAAGGGTGAGGAATGGCGTTTTTTATGCATACCTCCCTGCTCCTGTTTCCATGCTTATCGACCGTGCAGAAATATATTGAGAAGGTCTTATCCTCCGATGCGGGGATGTATACGTTTATCTCGCTGCCGCCCTCCGTCACCGAAACAAGAAAATCCTCCGGGAATACCCTGTCCAAAACGGAATACTCTCTGCTTGTGAGCGTATAATACACATTGCACTCGGAGGTGGTTTTCAAAACTATGTTAAAGCCTCCGGAAATTCCGTCGGCGCGCAGCTTGGGATAGCCGTCCTCAAAGACCGGCGCGATATATTCGGTTTTTTCGCCGCCGGTTTTCATTATGCGGTAAATTATCCTTACCGCCTCGGCGTTTGTAAGCCGGTCAAGCGGGCGTATGCCTCTTTCGTCGCCGTTGATTATTCCCTCGCTTGACATATACGCCATAGCCGAGAGCGCGTAGTCGGATATATATATTCCGTCGGGATATTTTGAAATATTAAAGTAGTGCGCGCCGTCGATATGATACGCGCGCATGAGCATAACGGCGGCGTCTTGGCGCGATATGGGAATATCGGGCATAAATCCCGATTCCGTGCCGTTGATTATCCCCTCGTGCTCGGCAAAGGATATGTATTTGTAATAGGGATTATCCTTTGATATATCATTGAACGACGTGCCGAAAAAGCCTATGTTTTTATCAAGGCTCATAACCGTCATTTTGAGAAATTCCGCGCGCGTGATAAATTCGTCCGCGCCGCCGTCCGGAAAGATGTTTCTTTCCCTGAGATATATCTCGCTCTCGGCATAATCGTCGCAAAGGCATTTTACGGGAAAAAGAAACGCCGCCGCGAGGATAAATATTGTTAAAATAAATTTTTTTCGTCCCATAAAGGCGCTCTCTCTCTTTCCCAAAAATTTTTTATCGAATCTTACCGATTTCAAACCTTCTCCCTTCGGATAAGGTACCGTCATCTTCGTAAACATTATCTTCATTTCCGTCCCGATATGCATTTCCGTCCCGGATACACAAATATATCAAGCCGGTCTCATTCGGGGAGTTTTTGTTTTTGCAGCAATTTTCAAGAAATATACTGTATGTTTTTCCGGTATCGGTTTTTATATTCTCCGTCAGTCCCGTGTAATATACGTTCTTATCGCCTTTGTCCGAATCATCATCCGTGTATATGTACGGTTCATCGCAGTATACGATATTTCCGTCCGCAAATTCGATAAGCTCTTTTATTTTATCGTCAAATCCGGGAGAATTTTGTACTTCATCGCAAAACAATTCCTTTATCGGCTCGGTTTCGCCGGCTTTTATCGCGCCGACTATCGTTTCACAGTATTTGAAGGTTTCACGTTCGCGCAGTATTTTTGTTTTTTGATAATTATATACAACGAACGGCGAGCTTATAAGGGAAGCCGCCGAGCCCGTGACAAAAACGATGCCCGCCGTAATAAGGATAACGGGGAATATTTTCTTTTGTTTTCTTTTTTTGTACCGTATGCGGGCAAAGCTTCCCGTCAAAAGCATAGCCAATCCGATCCCGCCGATCACCAGAGCCGCAAACACAAATGTCAATATCGCCGCGACAGCCAGAACCAAAGAGCCGCCCAAAAGTCCAAGAGCAAAAACCGCGCCCATGTATCGATACCTCCCCAACGTAAACCGGTCTTAAACATTTATCTCATATCTTCCGTTCCCGTCCTTATCCGCGATAAGCAGACGCGTCATAACGGCGGTATCGGGGGATTTATCCGGCTCGTAGCGGCTTTGAAAGCATATATAATATGTTTTTCCCGTGTCCGTTTGTATATTTTCCCGTATGCCGCCTATCTCACGGAAGATATTGCCCGCCTCGTCCCGGACAAATCCGTTATATCCCGAAAACGGTTTGCCGGTCGATATGATTTCACCGTCGATAAATCCGATAAATTCGTTTATTTTACGGTCAAGCTCCGGGTCGTCGGTTTTGCGGAAAAGCTCTTTTACGGCAGCGGCGTCCTTTTTATCCGCCGCATCGATAACGGTCCGGTCCTGCTTGTTTGATGTTGTGTAGGCTTCGTCGTATGTGTGCTTTTCCGGATCCTTTAAAAGAGCGGACACGCAATAATAAGTAAGATAATCCGCGGAGATTACGCTCAGATTGGCGACTGCCTTTGCGAATTCCGGGAGTGTGACGTCATCCTCGTCGTTTTCCCTTTGAACTCCGCTTTTTGCGCCGCAGCCGGTAAAAAGCAGCGCCGCAGCCGACATTATTGAAATCACAGCCGTTTTTTTCATATCCGTGCCCCTTCCGTCGATTGTTTTTTAATAAACCGTTGTTTCCTTAATTATAGCATATCCCCAAACTTATTACAAGAAAAAACTTTTGATTTGTATTTTTCAAAAATTTCCGATTTATTTTTTATCCCGGTAAAAATAAAGGTTGAAATATATACGAATAATATGTATAATATATATATAATACAATAACCGGATAAATTAAAGTACAGGAAGTGATAGAATGGATTACAATAAACCCATGCCTCTTCTCATAACAAGGGGAATAGTGATATTTCCGTGTATGATAGTAAATTTCGACGTGGGACGTGAAAAGTCGATAAAGGCGCTTGAAAACGCCATGGCGGATAATCAATATATATGTCTTGTCGCACAGAAAAATACGGCGGATGACGATCCCGGTCCGGAAGCCGTAACCGGAGTGGGAACGGTAGCCTGCATAAAGCAGATAATGAAGCTGCCCGGCAAGACCGCAAGAGTTCTGGTCGAGGGGATAGAGAGAGTTATTATTGAAAAAATAAGGCTTGAGGACGGCAGCTATAACGCGGATATAGTCCCGTTTGAAACGGAAAAGATATCGCCTGCCGAGGAAAAGGCGTACCTGCGCGAGCTTAGGGATGCATTTGAGGAATATTTTTCAAACAATCCCAAAATAAACGCGGAAAGCTTTATGACAATGATGGAGATAGACGATCCGCTTATGCTTGCCGATGTGATATGCGCGAATATTTCGTTTGAGACGGAGGTAAAGAGAAAAATTCTCGAGGCTCCGACCGCCGCCCAAAGGATACAGTATCTGTGCACGGGAATACGCTCGGAAATAGAGATAATGACGCTGGAGAAGAATTTAAGCGAAAAGGTAAAGGCGAATATAGACAGGCATCAGAAGGAGTATTATCTCCGGGAGCAGGCAAGAGTAATACGCGAGGAGCTGGGCGAGGACGAAAATCCGGCGTCGGAGGCGGAGGAATACAAGGCGAAAACGGACAGTCTGAAAATGCCTGCGGAGGCAAAGGAAAAGATAGGAAGAGAGATAAGGAGACTGACAAAAATGCCGCCCATGTCCTCGGAAGCGGCGGTTATACGCTCATATCTCGATTATATAATCGAGCTTCCGTGGAATAAAAAGACAAGGGAAAGATTTGATATAAGAAAAGCGGAGGAGATACTGAACAGGGATCATTACGGGCTTGAAAAGGTAAAGGAGAGGGTTCTGGAGCATCTTGCCGTCCGCAAGCTTGCAAAGGGCGGCGCGTGTCCGATACTCTGCTTTGTGGGACCGCCGGGAGTGGGAAAGACGTCGGTGGCAAAGTCGATAGCGTCGGCTCTCGGAAGAAAATATGTGAGGATATCGCTCGGCGGCATACATGACGAGGCGGATATACGCGGACACCGCAAAACATATATCGGCTCCATGCCGGGACGGATAATAGCCGCGGTAAAGCAGGCGGAAAGCAAAAACCCGCTTATTCTTCTGGACGAGATAGACAAGGTGGGCAGGGATATGAGGGGCGACCCGCAGGCGGCGCTTCTGGAGGTGCTTGACTCCGAACAGAACCACGCTTTTCGCGATCATTATTTGGAGGTGGATTTCGACCTTTCCGAGGTCATGTTCATAACAACCGCGAACACCCTCGAAACGGTGAGCCGTCCGCTTTTGGATCGTATGGAGGTCATCGAGGTCGGCGGATATACCGATGAGGAGAAGATGAATATAGCGGTAAAATATCTTATGCCGAGGGAGATAGAGAAAAACGGCTTAAAGGACAAAAAGGTCGAAATAACGGACGGGGCTGTGATGGATATAATAAATTATTATACCCGTGAGGCGGGTGTGCGAAATCTCGAAAAGCAGATAGGCGCGGTGTGCAGAAAAGCGGCAAAGAGTATTTTGTACAATAAAAGAAAAAGCATCACGGTGACGGAGAAAAATCTTGACAAGTATCTCGGCCGCAGGAAATATTCGTTCGATATGATGAACGATAATGACGAGACAGGTGTTGCAAGAGGACTTGCATGGACGAGCGTCGGCGGCGACACGCTTTCGATAGAGGTGAATATTATGCCGGGCTCGGGAAATATCGAGCTTACCGGTATGCTCGGAGATGTAATGAAGGAATCGGCTCTTGCGGCTGTAAGCTATATCCGCTCACGCGCCGACGAATTCGAGCTGCCGGAGGATTTCCACAAAAGCCGGGACGTTCATATACACGTCCCTGAGGGCGCGACCCCGAAGGACGGGCCGTCTGCCGGAATAACGATGGCAACGGCGGTGGTTTCGGCGCTTACAAAGCGTCCCGTGAGAAAGGACGTTGCAATGACGGGTGAGATAACCACAAGAGGACGGGTTTTGCCGATAGGCGGACTCAAGGAAAAATCGCTTGCGGCGTACAGGGCGGGGATAAGGACGATAATTATTCCGGAAAAGAATAAAAAGGACCTTGAGGATATTCCCGAAAAGATACGCAGGGAGATAAAATTCGTTGCGGTTTCCGACATGGACGCGGTGCTTAAAACGGCGCTTGCGGGCAGAGGTAAAAAAGTAAAAGGCAGGGGTAATAATGAATCTTCATAATGCGAGTATAACCGTTTCGGCGGTTTCGAGGAAACAGTATCCGTCAACGGGTATGCCCGAATTCGCGTTTGTCGGACGCTCGAATGTCGGCAAATCGTCGCTGATAAACAAGCTGCTGGGCAGAAAGAGTCTTGCGCGGGTATCGTCAAACCCGGGCAAGACCGCGACGATAAATTTTTACAATATAGACAACACGATATATCTTGTCGATCTTCCCGGCTACGGCTATGCGAACCGTTCAAAAGCCGAGGTGGAAAAATGGGGCGCGATGATAGACGATTATCTGAATAACCGGGAGGAGCTCGTCCGGACGATTATGCTTGTTGACAGCCGTCATAAGCCGACAAAGGACGATATAACGATGGCGGAGTGGATAAGGCACGCCGAGGAGGATCTTATCGTTGTGGCGACAAAGACCGACAAGCTGAAAAAGAGTCAAATCGAGGGCAATCTGGAGCTTATAGCGCAGACGCTTGAGCTGGGAGAGGATGATATACTTATTCCCTTTTCAACGGCGGACGATGAGGGGAAAATAAGCGTATGGGATATTATCAATCTTATGCGCGGTGCGGAAGAGGAATAATCATATGTGAAACACGGCATAATATACTCATATATCAAATGTTGGGGAGTGTAATATATGAGTATGAGAGCCGGATATTTTCCGCACAAGAGACAATGCGTATATTTGCTGCTTGTGTTTGCGGTAAATCTTGTCAAATTTATTTCCGCCGGCGCGGAATACCTTCCTCTTCAGGATGATTTTATACAGTATTGGGCTTACGGCAAAAGAGGCATCGATTATCTTTTTTATACGGTGGGTTTATTTTCGTCGCGTCCTTTTGCGGGACTGCTTGATATTTTTCTTTGGTCGAAATTTTGGGGAGCGCTGGGACTTGCGGCGGCGATAATAACGCTGCTGCATTTTCTGTCGCTCGTTTTTTTTATAAAAGCGTTTGAAAACACGGGCATACGGTGCGGAATGATATTCATGCTTGTATATATGCTGTTTCCGGCGGGATTTGAGGCGGTGTATTGGCTGAGCGCGTCAACAAGGATAGTTGTCGGACTCTTTTTCGGGTCGCTGTCGGCGTATATTGCGGGAAAAGAAAAAGCAAACGCGGCGGTCTTTTTTTTGTCGGATATCCTTGCGGCGGGATTTTACGAGCAGACCGCGGCGGTGTGCTTTTTTTTATGCGCGTGGGCGGCGTTTGCGAAAAAGCGCGCCGATATATTCGTATGCAATATTTTTGCGGCGGCGGCTGTGTATCTGTATTACAAAACGATGGCGGACGTCGGAGTTTTTTCCGGGCGGATAGTGTTTGCGCCCGATTTCCTTTTGACGCTGTCTGCGGCGGCAAGATCGTTTGCGGCGTCGCTGAAGCTTTTGTTTATCGGCGGCTTTTTGGGAATATGCGGAATAATATCGCTTTTTGCGGGAGGCGTTGTGTTTGTTGTGTACGAGAAAAGCGAAGCATCGGAAAAGGCAGCGGCAAAGCTGTATATCGGCATATCGATTGCGGCGGTATCGCTTGCGGCGCATTTTATAACGGGCGCGTCGTATCTTCCGTTCAGATGCCTTTATCCGTCCGCGGTCGGGATTGCGCTTGTATGCGAATATTTGTCGGAGAACATAAATGCCGGGCGCGTATTTGCGGGCGGCTTTGCCGCGCTTGCATTGTCGGCTAATATGTATCAGGCGGATATATTCATGCGCACCGCCGTATTTAACCGGTGGGTATGCGGTTTGTGCGAGGTGGAAAACGGGGTCGTGACGGGGTTTGAGGATATAAAAAGGCTCGGGAAAAAATTCAATGTTCCGCAGTGGTATGAGGAGTATATGATCGAGGATATAACCCAAAGCAGATGGGCGTTTATAGGAGCCGTGCGCGCGCATTACGGGGATGTGGATCTCGAATTGTCCCAAGCATCCGGATAACGGCGCCGCCTATTTGAGCAGCACGGTAAGCAGCACAAACGCCGCAAATCCCGGAATACCGCCGAGAGCGCAGAGCAGCACCGAGAATACATTTATGCCCGCGACAATACCGAAATGCGCGGCGGCAAGGTTGTATACGGTCAGAGCGGCAAAGGATATGACAGTATTTGCCGAAAGATTAAGCATAAAAACAAAAAGTCTCGGTGAGATTTTTCGGATTATGTAAAAAAGGACCGCCGCTGTAAGAACAGCCGCGGCAATTATGTTAAACATTTTATCACCGCCTTATCTGTAATATCTGTCCTCGTACATTCTTTCGGCATAATGCTTGTTATGGACGCCCCGTTTTTTTGCCTCCTCCATAAGATATTCATAGTGTATTTCAGCCGCTTTGTATCTGTAGGTATAATGATCTATCAAAAGGGGGTCGTTTACAAAGTTGATATTTTTCATTGCGCTGTCCATATCATTCTTTGCTTTTATTATAAGACAGATGAGCTCTTGGGTATCTGCCGAAATAATTCGATTATGTTCCATAATATCGTCCTTTCAGTATCGTCCTTTCGCATATTGCCGGTGTTTTATTAAAAATTGTTTTACTTTATTATTATAGTCAGAAATTACCTTTTATATGCTTGTTTTAATATTATTCGATCAAACACATTTTAATTCCCCAATTCATATAATATTATGAAAACATGAAAACGGAGCGGTTATTGCCGCTTGTTTTGCAGGTTTCGGCAAATATATTTTTAAAGGGGAGAATGATATGGATAATGTAAGCAAAAAATTGGAGGAGATACTTTCGGGCGTTGACATGAAAAAGCTCGAAAAAGGAAAGCAAAACATAGCAAATGTGCTTAATTCCCGTGAGGGACGCAATTTCGCACAAAAAATAAACTCTATAGACAAGGATAAGCTTATAGAAACCTTCGCAAGGATGGATACGAACGAGATAAAAAGAAAAATAGCCTCTGCGGATATGAATAAAATATCATCATTAAAGGCAGACGAGGTTATAAACAAGCTCAATAATCTTTAAAGGAAGAGGGAGATAATATGGCGGATAATTCAAGCGCGGCGGATATACTTAAGGGGCTGCTGGGTGATGACGCCGGCGAAAAAATCAAAAATCTGCTCGGAAACGGTTTTTCGGAGCCTGCCGGTACCGGAACGGAAAATACAATGCAGACCGCGATGCAATCACCGCCGCAGACGATACAATCGCCTCCTGCCCCGGGCGGCGATTATGCCGAACATATACGCGGATTGATGAATGAAATATCAAGACCGAACGATCCCCGCTCTCAGCTGCTGTTATCGCTCAGACCGTATATGAGCGAGGGCCGCAGGAAGAGTATAGATAATGCGGTGAAGCTGCTTAATATATCAAAATTATCGGGGATGTTTAAATAAGAAGGTAGAAAAATTAGGAGGATAACGATGTACAGGAAATATTACAGTTATAATGATATGCCTACGGTCGCGGATATCCGCTCGGATAAGAACAACAATTCCGGGCATGAGGATAAAAGCTCTGATCGGACTGCTGCCCCGGAGGTCGGCGCGGCAGACAAAAACAATGGTTTGCAGGAATGTGTTCCCGACATCGAAAAGCCTGAGGAAAGCAGAAAGCTTTTCGGACGTTTTGAAAATGATGATATTCTGCTTTTGGTTGTGATATTCATTCTTCTTGCCGACGGCTGTGACGATGATTTACTTATACTTGCTTTGGCGGCGGTATTTCTTTTCGGAAAGGGCTGATAAAGCAATTGCAAAAAAGGCGGTGAGGATATAAAATATCCTCACCGCCTTTTGATGTTTTATATGATAAGCGTTATCTTATTTATTTTCTTTGGCTGTCCACTGAGCTTTGATATCATCAAAACGCTTTAACACTTCATCATGTGTTTTTTTGCATATATCGGGCAGACCGCCGCCTGTTGCGTTGCCCCATGAGCCTGCCGCGGCTTTGTAGCCT
>JAFLUR010000050.1 GCA_022508725.1 Oscillospiraceae bacterium | reverse complement strand
TACATTGGCGATGATTATTGACAGTGTGTTCGGCTCCAAGCTCGGATGGGATACGAGAATACTCGCAACCGACCTGTCGGACAGAGTATTGGGACTCGCAAGAAGCGGGATTTATTCCAAAGACGCCATGGAAAGTCTGCCGCCGGAATTTAAAAAACGGTATGTGGTGCCGGCGGGCGACGACGGAGAGCTGTGCACATTTAACGACAGAATAAAGAAAAATATCATATTCAGAAAATTCAATCTTATGGAAGATTTTAAATTCAGAAGAAAATTCCATATAATATTCTGCCGGAATGTAATGATTTACTTTGATGCCGAAACAAAGATCAAGCTTGTCAATAAGTTTTATGATTTTACAGAACCCGGAGGATACTTGTTTATCGGTCATTCCGAACATCTGGATAAAGATGCGATAAGATATAAGTGTATTGCACCTGCGATCTATAAGAAGGAGTGAACTTAATGGCATTTAATAAAAAAATCAAAGTACTTATTGTTGATGATTCTATGGTTTTCAGAGAAAGCATAGCAAGGCTTATTGCAAAGGACAGCAGCGTTGAGGTCGTCGGCACGGCTCCGGACGTCGAAAGTGCAAAGGAAAAAATAGCTAAGCTCGACCCCGATGTTATGACGCTTGATGTGCATATGCCTAAAATGAGCGGCATTGATTTTTTAAAGGATCTGATGAAGAAAAAGCCTATGCCGGTCGTTGTTGTCAGCTCGGCATCATCGAATGTGCTTGACGCGCTGAATGCCGGCGCGGTTGATTTTGTAACCAAGCCGCAAAGCGGAGGCAATCTTGATGTTTTCGCAAAAGAGCTTGTAGTAAAAATAAAGATCGCATCCATTGCAAAACTTAAAACCGATATAAAGGTACCTGCAATAAAGCCGCTTTCCGGCAGCAGGATGCCGGTCATCGGCGGATTTTCGAAAGATAAGGTGGTTGCCATAGGCGCATCAACCGGCGGAACCGAGGCAACACTCACCGTTTTGAAACAGCTCCCGAAGGAAATGCCGGGAATTGTTATAGTTCAGCATATGCCCGCCGGATTTACTCGGATGTATGCCGAACGCGCCGACCGTTTATGCAAGCTTTCGGTCAAGGAGGCGGCGGACGGCGACAGAGTGGAGGACGGAAGAGTTCTTATCGCACCGGGCGAACATCAGATGTATCTGAAAAAGGATTCATCGGGTTATTATGTTTCGGTGAGAAGAGGAGAAAAGGTCAGCGGTCATGCACCGTCTGTAAATGTTTTGTTTAATTCGGTCGCCGAAACCGCCGGAAAATCGGCTGTGGGCGTTATTCTTACGGGAATGGGGCAGGACGGCGCCGAAGGACTTCTGGCTATGCATAAAAAGGGCGCAAAAACAATAGGTCAGGATGAAAAAAGCTGCGTTGTTTACGGTATGCCGAGAGTTGCGTTCAATATAGGCGCGGTTGATGTGCAGGCGGATATAAACGTGATATCCGACCACATTATGAAATATTTAAGATGAAAAACCGAAATAAGTGTTTCATAATAAATTTATAGTGAGGTGAAAAGATATGGCTAATGAATTTGATATTCTTGGCACATCCGAAAATGAAGAAAATTTTGATGAAAAGGATAAATATTTGGTATTTGTTATAGACGACGAATTGTACGGCGTGAATATCAATTATGTAATTGAAATCGTCGGTATCGGAAGTATTACACCGGTTCCGGATTATCCGGATTTTGCGCCCGGAGTTATGCAGCTCAGAGGCGAGGTGATCCCGATCATTGATCCGAGAATTATTTTTAACAAGCCCAAACAGGAGTTCGGAGAACGTATTTGCGCGATCATTATCGAATATAACGACGGTAAATATGCTTATGTGGTGGATAAGGTATCCGAAATTACCGATTTCGGTGATAATGATATTACCGATCCTCCTAAAATTTATGATGATTATATTCACAGATTTATTATCGGTGTATCAAAGGTCAATGATAAAATCGTTATGGTTCTTAACCCGAGAAAAATGTTTAATTCATCGGAATTAAAAAAATAAGAGAAAGGGTACATAGCTATGGAGAATAAAAAAAATATCGGAAAATCAAAAAAGAAGGTTGCCACCAAAATTATGGCGACATTCGTAATAGTGGTTGTTGTTCTTGCCGGTGTTATCGGCGGGGCGACCGTCATATACGACTCTCTTATAGACACTTTGTTTTCTGCTATAGCCGCAAGCGGAATGGAAACATATAATATGTATATCACATCGATAGATGAGTTATGCTCTTCCATCGGAGCCATTGTCGCATCGGAAGATGTTTTCCAAGAGGCATTGCTTGCAAATGATGCCGCGGCTGTTGAGGCGGGATTCTCAAAAGTGGAAAACAATGATGTTATCGACTCGGTAACATTTGTCGATTCGATGGGCAGGGTCTTATATTCAAATAAGGGCCGCTCGGCATACGGAACCGATCTGTCAAAAATCACACATATCAAAGATGCAATGAAAGGTAATAAGGCAAGCTCTTATGTTAAGGATTTTGAGGGATGTGATATAGGCTATGCGCTTGCTTATCCCATAAAGGTCGAGGGCAGAGTAGTGGGAGTCGTTTCTTTCGTTGCCAATATTTCAAGCAATAAGCTGGTTGACGATCTGAAAGACAGAACAGGCAATCAGTATACAATATTTAACGATGATACGCGTGTCGCAACAACTCTTTACGATGAAAACAGAAACCGTATTGTAGGCACCAAGGCATCCGAGGCGGTTCTTAAGGAAGTAAGAGACGAGGGAAACGAATATACTTCCGAGGTTGCCATTACCGGAGTTCGTTATGCGACATGCTATATACCTATAATCGATGAAAACGAAACATATCTCGGTATGGCATTCTGCGGTATGAATATTGACAAATATAAATCCGCTCTCGCTTTGGTAAAAATAATATGCTTCGGTCTTACGGCTTTGTTTGGTATCATAGGTTTATGTGTGGGTATTAAAATAATCAGCTCTTCGGTTACAAAGGCTCTTTCGACATTTACACAACTGCTTGGATATATGGAAGTATTTGATATTGAAAACGGTGTAAAGAATGTTGCGATAGATACAAAATCGCAGGACGAGATCGGAGTTATGGCTGCGGGACTTGAAAGAATGGCAGGCAGTCTTACCCGTATGTGCGGCGAGATATCCAATGTGCTTCATAAAATCGCGGACGGCGATTTGACGGTCAAATACGACAAGAGCGTGTTTGTCGGCGATATGAAAGAGGTCGATATCGCGCTCAGCAAGATTTTGGTAGCATTGAACGAATCGATGAGCAAGATCAATATTTCCGCAAACGAAGTCGCAAGCGGCGCCGAGGAAGTATCGTCCGGAGCGCAGGCGCTCAGTCAGGGTGCTACAGAACAGGCAAGCGAGATCGAACAGCTCTCCAATATTGTTAAGGATATTACCGATAAGATATCACAGAATGCAAGACACGCGACGGAGGCTAATGAAATTGCAGGAAATACGCATAATATTTCCATCGAAAGTAAAGAAAGCATGCAGAATTTGAGCAATGCAATGCTTGAGATCAATGAGGTTACGCTTAAGATGGAAAAGGTCGTTAAGACTATCGACAACTTTGCGTTCCAGACCAATATTCTTGCTCTTAATGCGGCGGTAGAGGCGGCAAGAGCAGGCGTACACGGCCGCGGATTTGCGGTTGTTGCCGAAGAGGTGAGAAGCCTTGCAAACGGCAGTGCCGAGGCGGCTAAGGAAACGGGCGATTTGATCGAAAGCACCGTTCAGATCGTTGAAAGCGGCGTTATGCTCGCACAGGAAACAAGCGAATCCTTTGAAAAGGTTGTGGGACTTATCGATGAGGTCAGCGAAAAGGTCAACAGCATAGCAGATGCGTCCAATGAGCAGGCTATGTCGGCATCGCATATCGTTACAAGTATCGATGAGATCACAAAGGTTATTCAGACCAATTCGGCTACGGCGGAGGAAAGCGCGGCTGCAAGTGAAGAGCTGTCAAGTCTGTCGCATGTATTCAAAGAGGTCGTTAATAAGTTTAAGATTGATCAGTCTCAGTCATACGGCGGCGGCAGCAGCAGTCGCAGCTATACACCTGAGGAGGATTATACACCGGCACCGGTTGAAAGCTATTCCTCCAATAATGATACGGAATCAACATACGCGGCGCAGAGCAGTTCTTCCGTTTCGTATGACAGTGAAGATGATAAGTATTTTTAAAATATAAAATTCGGATTTAACCGGACGGTATACACCGTCCGGTTTTTGTATGGAAAATACCGTGAGGAAGTTTGTTTTTCCGGACCTTTTCTATTGACGAAACAAAAAAAATATTATATAATATAAAGTAGAGGAAAAGCCTCTCATTATTCGGATAATTACGGATAAAACGAAATTTTGAGAGTTATACGGATCATAAAATTTATTATATAAATAAGGAAGAGTGATAAAATGAATGCAGTGTACAGCGATTATATTGAAAAATCTACGCGTATTCCGCGTTTGATTGAACATCTCTTTGAGAAAATGCCCGAGATCGAGGCGGATCGTGCGGTTCTTATCACGGAAAGCTACAGAAGCACCGAGGGCGAACCGGTCATAACGCGAAGAGCAAAGGCTTTTGAGCATATTCTCGAAAATATACCCATAATCATACGCCCCGAAGAGCTTATTGTCGGCAGCGCAACACAGTCGCCGAGAAGCTGTCAGGTGTTCCCCGAATTTTCATTTGAATGGCTGGAGGCGGAATTCGATACCATAGAACACCGCAAAGCCGATCCGTTCTACATCTCCGAAGAAACGAAAAACACGCTCCGGGAAGTATATACATACTGGAAAGGCAAAACCACAAGCGAGCTTGCACAGTCATATATGGAACCCGAAACGCTTAGGGCAATGGCGCATAATATGTTCACGCCGGGCAATTATTTTTATAACGGCGTGGGTCATGTTACCGTTAATTACGGCGATATTCTCGCGAACGGCTTTGAGGGAATAATCGCAAGGGCGGAGGCGGAGCTTGCGAAAATGCGGGTTTCGGACGGGAATTTCAATTCCAAGTCAAGATTTCTGCGCGCGGTCATAATGAGCTGCAAGGCGGCAATAAAATACGCGCTCAGATATGCCCGGCTTGCTCTTGATATGGCGGAAAAATGCAATGATAAAAAGAGAAAGGATGAGCTTTTGCTTATCGCTTACAACTGCTCCAACGTTCCCGCCAAGGGCGCAAGATCGTTTTATGAGGCGTGTCAGTCGTTTTGGTTCGTGCAGATGCTTTTGCAGACCGAATCGAGCGGACATTCCATTTCACCGGGTCGTTTTGATCAATATATGTATCCGTATTTTAAAAAGGACCTTGACGAGGGCAAAATCACACGCGAATTCGCGCAGGAATTGATCGACTGCATCTGGGTAAAGCTCAATGATCTGAATAAGGCGAGGGACGCGGCGTCGGCAGAGGGATTTGCCGGATACAGCCTGTTTCAAAACCTTATCGCCGGCGGTCAGACGGAGGACGGTCGTGACGCCACAAACGATATTTCATATATGTGCATGAACGCAACACTGCACGTTAATCTGCCTCAGCCGTCATTCTCGGTACGCGTATGGAACGGAACTCCGCATAAGTTCATGCTGCGCGCGGCAGAGGTCACAAAAACAGGCGTAGGCTTGCCCGCTTATTACAATGATGAGGTAATTATCCCCGCGCTCGTGAACAGAGGTCTTACTCTTAAAGACGCAAGGGATTACAATATAATCGGCTGTGTTGAGCCGCAAAAGGCAGGCAAAACCGAAGGCTGGCACGATGCCGCATTCTTTAATATGTGCAGACCGCTTGAATTGGTTTTCTCAAACGGCATGGATAAGGGTGAGCTTGTCGGCGTGCAAACCGGCGAGGTCGAGAATATGCGCACCTTTGAGGAATTTTACGACGCTTACAAAAAGCAGATGAATTATATGATAGGCTTGCTTGTCAATGCGGACAACGCAATAGATACGGCGCACGCGCAGAGATGCCCGCTTCCTTTCCTCTCGGGTATGATCGAGGATTGTATCGGCAGAGGAAAATCCGTTCAGGAGGGCGGGGCGATATATAACTTTACCGGCCCGCAGGGATTCGGTATCGCAAATATGGCGGATTCGCTCTATGCGGTGAAAACTCTCGTTTACGACAAAAAGGAGATATCAATGAGCGAGCTTAAGGCGGCGCTTAAATACAACTACGGCAAACCGCAAAATGCGGACGATGTGAATAAGATGACGACCGAGGTCATAAACGAGCTTGTCAAGCAGGGATATGATGTTTCAAAATCGGATATCGAAAATGTCGCAAAGCAGATATGCGAGGCGGGAAATATTCCGGAAGCGGACAGGGTACGATATCAAAACATTAAAAAGCTTATAGATGAAGTGCCCAAGTTCGGAAACGATATTGCCGAGGTGGATGATTTCGCGAGAGATGTCGCATATACATATACAAAGCCGCTCGAAACCTTTAAAAATCCGAGGGGCGGAATGTTTCAGGCGGGATTGTATCCGGTGTCGGCAAATGTGCCGCTGGGCGCTCAGACCGGAGCGACTCCGGACGGACGATACGCGTATACCCCCGTTGCCGACGGTGTTTCGCCGTCAGCCGGAAAGGATGTCAAGGGTCCGACCGCGGCAGCAAACTCGGTGTCAAGACTCGATCATTATATTGCATCGAACGGAACCTTGTTTAATATGAAATTCCATCCGTCGGCTCTTGAAGGATTATCCGGATTGGAGGGCTTTGTGGCGCTTATACGCGGATATTTCGACCAAAAGGGCAGTCATATGCAGTTTAATGTCGTAAGCAGAGAAACTCTGCTTGATGCGCAGAAGCATCCGGAAAATTATAAGAGCCTTGTCGTCCGCGTTGCGGGTTACAGCGCTTTGTTTACTACCTTGTCAAAATCTTTGCAGGATGATATTATCAACCGCACCGAACAGGGTGCAATATAAGGAAACACCGGACAAATCAATATCAAAAAATAATTTGACTGCCAAACGGATGTTTCCGGAAATTACGGAGCTTGATTTTATGGATTATTTGGATACAACGGGACGTATATTCGACATACAGAGATTTTCGGTTCACGACGGGCCCGGAATACGCACCATTATATTTTTAAAGGGCTGCTTTCTCAGATGCAGATGGTGCTGCAATCCGGAATCTCAGGAATTTGCCGTTCAGGAAATGACGGTCGATGAGAACAAAAAAAAGATTATCGGACGTGACGTTTCGGTAAGAGAGGTCATGGAGGAGGTTTATAAGGATCTGCCTTATTACCGCCGTTCGGGCGGGGGCGTAACGCTTTCGGGCGGAGAATCTCTCGGACAGCCGGATTTTGCGGTCGCGCTCCTCAGGGCTTGCCGTGAGGGCGGTCTCACCACTGCCATGGAATCGACCGGCTTTGCGGATTTCGGCATAATAAGCCGTTTTCTCGAATATCTTGACATATATCTTATGGATATAAAGCATACCGACGGAAAAAAGCATAAGATGTTTACAACACGGGACAACAGCCTTATACTGGAAAACGCACGCAGAATAGCTCTCTCGAATACCGAGCTTGTTATTCGTGTGCCGGTCATACCCGGATTTAACGATACGCCGGAGGAAATAGGCGCGATAGCCGAATTTGCGGCGTCGCTTCCGGGCGTGGAAAAGATACATCTTCTTCCGTATCACAGGCTCGGCGCGGATAAGTATAAGGGACTCGGACGTGAATATCCGATGGGCGATGTGCCCGTACCTGCGAAAGAGAAAATGCAGCTGCTTCTGGAACGGGCTCTTAAAACGGGACTCGATGCACGGATAGGCGGATGACGCTTACGGGTTTAAATATACGTTATTTTAAACTATTTAGTCTGTTTTTTGTATGTTGTTTTTGGTCGATTTGTTATATAATTAAATCAGTGTAATGATGGGGTATGTTTCCTTGCGGTAAAAACGCGGGATTATGCCTCGATCAAATAAAATTTTAAGGAGTTTTTACTATGATGAAGAAAAAACTTATAGCTCTTGCAGCGGCTACAGTTATTGCTGCACAATCATTCTTTGCAGCCGTTTCGGTTGATGCGGCCGCATACTTTGTTGCACCGACAGACTTTACGAATGTTGCGGCGGCGCCGGGTCTGCCCCTCAGAATAGACGGCAATCCGTGGCTTTTCAAGGGCAGCGCGGAAGAGCATCACGAAACTCTCGAAGAAGAGAACGGCATAAACTACGCTCACTGCACATCAAACAGCGTAAAGCAGGGAACTCCCGGTGAAGGTTCATGGTATCTTTACACAAGAAAGAACAGCGCGCTTATCACAGATAAGGGCTTTGTTAAGTTCGATATCAGACTTAACAAGGGTATCATTCAGTTCCAGTCCGGTAACTTCACAGACCCGACAAAGGGTACAGAGGCTGATTCGGGTCCCGCTCTGGCTGTGTCTATGAGCTTCGATGAGGCTACAAAATCAATGACCGCAACCGCGGCAAACGGCAAAATCGTTGACGTTGTCGATAAGTTCAAGGTTGGCGAGTGGTATACGGTAAGAATCGATATCGACGCTAAAAATCAGGAATATGTTGTTAATGTAACCGATAAGGACGGCAAGGAATCCAAGACGGATGCGCTCAGCTTTGTAAATTCTACGGCTAAAGAGCCCCTTATCTTCGTATTTGCTTATATGAGAAAGCAGAACGGTCATGACTTCGATATTACAAATTATTCGGTAGCTACCGGCGAGTACTCGGAAGCTGAAGAAAAAGCGGCTTTGGCACCGGCTCCCGCGGCAACGGAAGCGCCCGCCGCAACGGAAGCGCCCGCGGCAACACAGGCTCCCGCAGCAACACAGGCGCCTGCCGCAACACAGACCCCCGCTCCCGAAAAGAAAACAAAGATCGAACTCGTTATCGATAATACGACAGCCAAGGTAGACGGCGCGGATAAAACTCTTAACGCACCTCCCGTTATCGTTGACGGCAGAACTCTTGTTCCGGTAAGATTTATTTCCGAGAACATGGGCGGTAAGGTTGATTGGGACGGCGATACAAGAACCGTATCCATCACTATGAACGGCAAGAATATCAAGCTCGTTATCGATTCGCAGGATGTTGATGTGGACGGAACAAAAACAACTCTTGATGTTCCCGCTCAGATCATCGATGACAGCACTTATGTTCCCGTAAGATTTGTTTCCGAAACAATCGGAGCAACTGTCGGCTGGGATGAAGCGACAAGAACCGTAACAATCGAGAAATAAGATATTTTATATATCCGAATAACGGACGGCGAAGCTGTATAATATACGGTTTCGCCGTTTTTTTACGGAAACGGTGTTTCACGAATTTTATCGCCGCTTATAAACATGATTTCCGCGGGGAAAAAATACGGCGGCGGTTTTCTTCCTTGACCTCCCCTGTTTGCTTTTCGCATACAACCGGCATATTCGGCGCGCCTATATGAAAGCACGGTCGTTTCTTGTAAAATCGATTTCCGTGATTTTTTATTTCTTTTTGTTGCAAAATTACCGCAAATGAAGTATAATAAGAGAAAGAGGTTGTATGATACAGCGCTTGGAGGGATTTTATTATGAATATCGATCTTCTTAATTGTTTTGACGAACTGTTTTATATAAATGATGCGAATACATACGATATACTTTTTGTAAGCGATTCCGTGAAAAAAATATTCGGGGAAAATTACGGCGACGGAAAATGCCATGAATATTTTCACGGGAAAACATCGCCGTGTGAATTCTGTGCAAAAAAACCGGACAAATTCGACGATACCGAGGGCTTTGACGAGGCTTTCGGAGGAAAATGCATTTTCAAAGACAAGCTCGTCGAGTTTGACGGAAAAGAAGCACATATTCGTATAATCCGCCCCCGGACAAATCAAGCAAAGAGCGAATTTGCGGGCGGCGGCGATTTTAAACCGGTCGCTTCCTGCAAAAATCTGTTGGATGATAATTTTACCCTCGTTTCCGCAGATGAAGGGTATCTTTCCGTTTTCGGTTATTCGGAGCTCAAAAAGAAATTCGGGAACTGCTCGGTTGAGAAAATGTTTGAGAATAATAATTTTGTTAAGGCGTCGGAAATCGCGGCAATGTTCAAGAACCGCACCTCCAATGCGTATTTTCTGAGATTTACCGATAACAGCGGCAAAGCGCGCAATTTTTTCGTATCGGCAGTACTCGACGATACAAAAAAAGACGGCGTAAGGACGGTAAATTGTTCATATTTTGACTTTACGGGATATTCAAATATCGTTTCCTCAATAAACAGGTTTGAGCTTTTAAATATAATCTACAATGACATACAATACGGTATCGTGCATTTCTATCCCAAAACGGGGCGTGTACGGTTCGCGAATGACTATACGTTAAATATGATAGGATATACCCGCTCGTATTTCAAAGAATTTTATCACAACAACGTGCGGAGATTGGTTTATGAGGATGATCTGCCCGAGGCTTTAAAGGCGATCGAACGTGTCAATGACGGCGAAGAAAACGCAATGTTCGATGCGCGCATAAAAACATACAGAACAGAGCCGCATTGGTTCAGAATAAACATAAGCGCCTGCAATTTCCGCGGTATGGAAGGCTTATGTCAAGCCGAAATTTTTGATATAAACAACTATAAAAATTATCAGATAGAGTGGGAAAGCGAAAAGGAAAGGTATCATCTGCTTTTGGAAAGCTCCTCCGATATTATTTTCGAATATTCCGTTGACCTCAACGAGTTTACATCCTACGGGGATATTGTGGATAACAGTGTGCCGAGGCGGAATGTTGTTGTTCTGGATAACTTTACGGGACGCATACGCAGAGGCGAGATCACACCGGAGCGGTATACAGACCGTTTACTTGAATTTTTCAGCGGCGAAAATACCGACAGCTTTGAAGTTAAAACATATTCCATAGACAGCGAGCGCGACTGTAACTGGAACATTATAGAGGGCATGAAAATATGCGGCAGTGACGGGTCAGTAAAGATCATAGGCAAGTTCAAGAATATAAACAAAGAAAAAGAGAGCGAGCTTGCCGCCATTGAAATGCTTAAAACAGATAAGATCACTCAGCTGTACATAAAGGATGTAGGCGAAGAAATGATAAA
>JAFLUR010000005.1 GCA_022508725.1 Oscillospiraceae bacterium | reverse complement strand
GCGGGAAAATATGCCAAAAAGATGATGATTGGAGGATACTAAACAGGCTCTTATTTACCGAGTTTCTTCAAACGGAATTTGAAGCTCGCTTTTCACATTCCGCGATTTTCCGTTCATATGCTTGTATCACATCGCCGGCATCGGAAGCGCCGAGGTCGTCAATAAGAATATCCGTAACCTTTTTGTATTCTTCCGCCGCTGCTGTAAAATTCTTCTTTATCTCATAAATATGCGCGATACTGAGGTTGTCATCGATATACCTCGGCGGCTCGCTTAAATCGGCGGCTTTTGCATAAAACTCAATCGCCTCATCGTATAATCCGAGAGTCGCGCAGATGTCGGCCTTATAACTCCACGCAAGCCAATTGTCGGGATATTCACGCGTCATTTTATCGAGCAGCATTTCAGCCTTTTCCCTATTGCCTTTTTTTATCTCGATTTTTGCCCAAATTCTGATTACGGATAACGGATGATTTGTTTTATCCGTTTTGTTTATAACCCTCTCGGCTTCCTCCGTTCTGAAATCGGCGATCAAAAGCTCCGCGAGATATTCATGCGCCTTGAAGTTATCGGGATTTTTGCCGGTAAACTCATAATAAAAGTCGATAAGCTCATGATGATTTGTAAGATCCCAATCCCACAGCGGTCCGCATAGGACAGAATGAAGATTTTCTTCATGAGGATTTTCTTCCAAAGCCTTTTTTGCGAGTTCTGCCGAGCGTGCGCGGTATTCGTCGGCACGATTTCCGTACAAACGCGCAAGCAGCGATTTTGCCTTCGTTTTTCTCTGCCCCCTCAAGAAGCTTTCGGCATATGAAAATTCATCGTCGGTAAGCGAATTCCGAGTATAAAGCATATTGCTTATACGCTCAAAATGAATATTGTCGGTAAGCTCAAAAAGCTCGTCTATCGTGACCCCGAAAAATACCGACAGCTCCGGAAGCAGCGTTATATCTGGCATGGTCTTTCCGCTCTCCCACTTGCACACTGCCTGCGGAGTTACCATCATTTCCTCCGCAAGCCGCTCCTGCGTGATATTGTTTTTTATCCGCAATTCTTTTATTTTCTTTCCCAAATTCATTTTATTCACTCCTGCCTGTTTGATTTGCAAGTATATTATAGCATATGCGGAGTGCGAGTTGCAATATATCGGCGGTTGAGTCGGATCAACCGCCGGTTTAAGCCGATATCATATCCGAGCTTTCGGTTATATCGGTAATTCTTTTATTTTTTGAGCATACGGTATTGCAAGCACCGCCGCTTTGATTCAAACAATTCCGAGATAAAACGATTATCAAGCTCCGACAGCTTATATTCCCTGCGGGAAACCAGAATATCCTTGCATATCTTCCTGTTATCCGAACATTCCCGCTGAATAAGACCGTAGCGGTCAAGCAGTTTACCCGGCAGCGGCGACTCCCACATAAAAGTATTCTTGTTTTCGGCAAGCAGCTCAAGCCGGCCGGCTCTTTCAAATACAAAAATGCGCTGTCTTATATTGTCCGGAAATACCTCTTTCCGTACCCGCATTATATGCGGAGAGGAATCAAACAGATCATCATGCGCAATTTCCGTCATAGAGGACAAATCCGACAAATGAATTTCGTCAGCGGACGCAAGAGGGCTGTCCCTGTGCATTACAAGAACATAGCGGAATTCCGCCACAGGCTCATAATAAAGATATTTTTCCTCAAGCATATCCTTTAAATATTCCTCAAGGCTTTCCTCATACCTGATAATGCCGAGATCGCAATCCGAATGAAGAACATTCCGGATAATCCTGTATGCGTTCGTTTCCGTATAAAAAATTTCGGCGAACTCGTCACCGATGCCGAGCGAAAACCGCGCAAACGCATCTGAAATATAGCTTACTCTCGGTACCGAAACGGAAAATTTCCGGTTTTTCGGAATTTCCTTATTATACATTTTTTCCAAATCATCAATTCGGTCAAGTATTTTTATCGCATGACCGATAAATTCTTCTCCCTCCGGAGTGAGCGTCATACCCTTGGAGGAACGGCTGAATATCGATATGCCGATATTTGATTCCAGCTCCTTTACGGAACGACTCAAATTAGGCTGTGCAATCATCAATATCTCCGCCGCCTTGCTCAAAGAACCGCTTCTTGCAACCTCAACCGCATATTTCATGTGCAAAATATTCATACTGATCCCCCAACAATCATATACACGGCAGACCGGACAGATGTATTTTTTACCCGATCAGGTCAACCGCTCTTTAATCAATTATATCATAATAATATTTTATAGGCAACAACAAAAACGGATGTCCGTGACACCCGTTTTATTGAAATCAAACTGTTTGCCTATTTGCGAAGCTTGAATGCTCCGATAAGACTTTTAAGCAGCGTCGCCTGACTTGAAAGCTCCTCGGCAGATGCGGCGCTTTCCTCCGCAGCGGATGAGTTGCTCAAAACAACCTTTGATATCTGTTCGACTTTTTCCGATATCTGTACTATCATATCCGACTGCTGCTCGCTTGCGGAAGCTATCTTATTAACGATTGCCTCAACGGAAGCTGTTCTCTCACTCACACTTTGCATTGCGGACGCTGTTTCGGATGTGATCTCCGAACCGTTCCGAACCGCTTCGATGGACTGCTCGATAAGATCGGCGGTATCTCTTGCCGCATCCGCGGATTGAGACGCAAGACTTCTTACCTCTTCCGCAACCACCGCAAAGCCTTTTCCGGCCTCGCCGGCTTTCGCCGCCTCAACCGCCGCGTTAAGGGCAAGTCTGTTGGTCCGGAAAGCTATATTGTCAATGGTTTTGATAATATTGCTTATCTTAGCGGATCTGTCGTTTATTTCGTTCATGGAATCGGTCAGATTCGACATTTCATGATTTGCTTTGTCAACATATTCCGCCGTTTCGTTAACCACCATTCTTGCCTCGGTGCAGTTTGCGGAGGTTTGTTTTACCTGATCGGATATGGTATGTATGGAGGATACAAGATCTTCTATCGATGCCGCCTGTTCCGTTGCGCCCTGAGAAAGGGTCTGCGCCCCTCCCGAAACCTGTTCCGAGCTTGAAGAAACCTGATCGGCGGTGTCATTTATCTCACGCATGGCATCGCTGAGCTTTACATTGATATTTTTCGCATACGAACGCAGCTTTTCAAAGTCGCCGGGGTAAAGCTCCTTTCCTTCGGCTGTATTGACGCCCAGATCGCCGCCCGACATGGCTTCGAGAATTCTTCCTATATCACCGATCATTCCGTTGAGCTTGCCGACTACCGTACCTGTCGCTTTCATCAGAATTCCGACTTCATCTTTACTCTTTGTACTCGGAACGGGGCTTGTAAGATCGCCGTCCGCAAGCGCTTCGATACGCTCCGCGCAGATACGGATGGGATTACCGATGCTCAATCCCAGTTTTACAGCCGCAGCCGTAGCGATCGCCGCTGCAACGACAACTATAATAATTGTAAAGTATATGGATTTGCGCGCACCATCCATAAAATCCGATTCGGGCGCGTAAACAACCAGTGACCAGCCGTTTGTGCCTTCAATGGGATGATATGCCATAAAGACTTTTTCTCCGTTATATTTTCCCTTCCAAAAACCGGTCTTGCCGTTTCTCATTTCCGCATGCACGCCCGCAATACCGGCATAAGATGAATTGTTTTTGGCAATAGCTTCTATATTTTCGCCGTTCTTTACCGTTTCGGTGTCAACAGCGGCTATGGTATTACCGTTCTTGTCTATCATATACGCGCCGCTTCCTTTGCTTATGCTGATGTCGCGGACTATATCGTTCAGAAATTCATCATCCGGAACCACATAAACGCATCCCACAGGCTCGGAATTGACCTCGCCGTCCTTCCAGAGAGGTGCCGCCACGATAGTGGTAAGAACTCCCGTTACCTTTGACACCAACGGCTCGGAAATCAATGTTTCGCCTTTCATCGCAGCCTGAAAATACTCGCGTTCATTGTATGTATTGCCGTCTATCCCGTTTCCGGCGAAGTCTATGAGATTACATCTCTGAAGATCGAACTGAACGGTATGAGTGTTAAGTATAACCATTTTATCCTCGACCGCAACATCGGGATTGGAAAGCCGCTGAAACGTTCCCAGACTCTGCGCTATGTTTGAGTAAGCCTCAAGCTCCCATAATGTGCGGCTTGCGGCGGTTTCCACCATTTCCTCCATATTGCTTTGGGCAAGATCCTCCGACGTTTTATACGCCATTACACAGGAGATTATCCCGAAAATAAGCAACGATACCACCACAAGCGTAACACCGCAATACGCAATTTTCTTTCCTATCGATTTCAAAACATTGTTCCTCCTTTTGATCATACATCGTAAATTAAATCAACGGCAGCAATAAAAACGATCCGTATCATGCCGAAACGACATATATTGCCTTATTCTATAATTTATTTTAACATCTTTTTCATTTTTACGGAATTATAAAAAAAGCATATCTGCCATATCATTTTTGATATATCCAAATTCAATGTTTAATCGGAAACAGCAATTACGGAAATACCCAACCGAATTATTTTTTGAATTCGGCTTTTCCTTATATTACATATTCAATATTATTGTCGTGCTTCATATTGAATATCTCAAATACCTTATCTCTCAATACAATAAAATCATCGCTCGTTCTATCCCTGCCGTACCGGGTCAGCGGAACGTTTATAATGCTTTTTATCTTGCCCGGATTCGGTGTCATAATAACGATCCTGTCCGCAAGGAATACCGCCTCCTCGATATCATGGGTCACGAAAATGATTGTTTTGCGTTCTTCTTTTGATATTCTTAAAATATCCTCCTGCAGCTTCATACGCGTTATGGCGTCAAGCGCGCCGAACGGCTCATCCATAAAAATTATTTCCGGCGACACCGCAAGCGCACGGGCGATGGCGACTCTTTGCTTCATTCCGCCCGAAATCCTGTTGGGATGCGAATATTTGAATTCCGAAAGATTTACAAGGTCTATATATTTCTCCGCGATTTTCCTGCGCTGCTCTTTTGAAAGCTTTTTTGAGAATTTTTTGCTTTCAAGTCCCAGCTCAACATTTTTTAAAACCGTCCTCCACGGCAGGAGTCCGTAATTCTGAAATATCGTCACATATTCCAAAGACGGCTTTACGACCTCTTCTCCGTCTATCTTCACACTTCCCTCCGTTACGGGATCAAAGCCCGCGACGGCATTAAGCAGCGTGCTTTTTCCGCATCCCGACGGTCCGAGCAGACATATGAACTCGCCTTTGTCTATCGAAAGCGACACATTCTCGAATGCCGTAAATTCCTTGCCGTTTTGAAGAAATCTCTTGCCTGCGTTTTGTATCTCAATATACATCACTCTCCGCCTCCCCACGATTTAAGTATTCTTTTCTCCGACACGCTTAAAACGGTATCGAGCAGCAGACCGATTATGCCTATTACAAAAATCGTCGCAAGCAGCGTTGCGGAGTCGATATTGTTCCTCGAATCTATGATAAGATAACCCAATCCGGACTGACAGCCTATCATCTCGCCCGCCACAAGAAATATCCATGACGTTCCGAGCGCGAGCCGGATACCGTTTGCGATTTGCGGAAACGCCGCCGGAAAAATGATCTTCCACATAAGCTGCGGCTGTTTTATCCCGAAATTGCCGGATACCTTCAGGTATATCGGATCTATTCCTCCCACCGCCGCCACGGTGGAAAGAAGAACCGGAAAAAATGCCGCGATAATAATTATAACTATCGCCGGAATATCGCCTATTCCGAACCAAAGCACTATAAACGGCATCCACGCGGTAGGCGATATGGGACGCAGGAGCTGAATTACGGGATTTATGTATTTGAATACACCGGCACACCGCCCCAAAAGCAATCCCAAAAGAACCGCAGCGACAACTCCGCTTATGTAGCCAACCGCAAAGCGGTACATACTCGTTCCGATACTTTTAAGCAGTATGCCGTTTTTCGCAATCTTAACGAGAGCTTTCCATGCTCCCGACGGCGACGGAAACAACGCGTCTCCGAAATTACCGATGCTGTATACAAGCTGCCATATCACAAGCAATCCCAATATCGATACAACAACATTCTTTATTGACAATATCTTTTTCATATTCGATCATTCCTTACAGAGTGTTATCCACAAATTCATCATAAGACGGAGGATTATCCGATAATCCGCAGCTCTTTACCTTATCTGCCAGCACATTGTAAATATCCTCGGTTATTTCAAGGTTATCGTATGATATCCACTGCAGGGAAATGTCAAGAACTTCCCCGTCCTGATTGAGATATTTCTCTCCTATCTCCTTTTCTTTATCCTTGTCTTTGTCAATATTATTGCCCGCCTCTTTGTACGCGTCTACAAATTTGACCGCAAGCTCGTGATTGTTTTCGATAAATTTATCCGTAAGCACAAGTCCGCAGCACAGCGAATTTTCCCAAAGCTCCTCCGAAGAATACAGCACCTTGCCTATTCCGAGCCCGACCGCCTTCGCGCCGAACGGCTCCGCAACACAATATCCGTCTATCTGACCGCCCGCAAGCGCCGCCGGCATTTCGGTCGGAGCAAGCTCGGTAATTTTTATATCTTCAACGGTAAGTCCCGCCTTCGCCAAGGTATCGTTCAGGAGAATATTGTGCGATGACTGCCTGTGAGGAATTGCAAATGTCTTTCCTTTTAAATCGGCGGCGGAGTTGATGTCGTTTGAAACGATAACAACATTGCCGTCTCTGTGTCCGAGAGCCACAGCCTTTACGCCTATTCCCTGTTCCTTTGATCTCATCGCAAGCTCAATAAGCACCGACGCACCGTCAACGTTACCGGTGTTTACCGCGTCCAGAAGCTCCGCCCACGAGCCGTATTTTACAAGCTCCACATCGACCCCGTTTTCTTTGAGCTCCTCCGCCGTCTCAAACAGCGCGAGAGCATGTGTTATCGGCAGATATGCTATTTTTATCTTATCCTCTGCGGCGGTGTTTTTATTATCCGCTACCGTGCCGCTTGTCGCATTGCCGGCTGTCGTATTGCCTGATGTCGTATCGGTGTTTCCGCATGACGCGAGTGAAATCACCGTAACGACCGCAAGTATTATCGATAATATTTTGTTTTTCATAATAATTTACCCTCTTTCTTTACATCTTTAATTTAATCCCAACCCAAAGCCTTTCTTTTTTCTTTGATGTCGGCAACCATTTTATTTCCCAATTCAATCGGGTCGGCGTCAACCGTCATTGTCGAACCCAAAAGCTCCTTTGTTCCGTGCTTCAGAAATTCGATAACATTTTTTGAACCGTGTATCTGCGCCTCGACACAGTGGAACGAGTTTATTCCCATAAGCCTGAATCCTAGAGCCGCGTCGATTCCCTTTTCGTTTCCCCATTCGGGCGAGGTGAACGCAAACGGCATTTCGTACAAATTCTTTCCGCATTCCTTGGCGAGTCCGGCGAATATTCCCGATGAGCGCGCATTGTCTATACATTCTCCGACGTGCCATACCGGCGGCAGGTCGTCACCGAGGAATTCACGCAGACTCTCTCCCGCCCTGCAAGCTCCGTCAACGCTGCAATATCCGAGCTTCATAAGCGGGAATGACGCGCAGCCGTTTGTAAGAATGAGTACATTGTTCTTAAGCAGCACATCCGCAACGTCGATCGTGGATTTTTCGTACAGGGTTTTCGGATTCGAGCATCCGACCATATTCACCACACCGAGGATTTTACCGCTTTTTAAAGCCTCCGCAAGCGGAGCCATGCTTCCGAAGCGTTTATGTATATATTCTACCGAAAATCCCACCTCAGCCTCGACCTCATACGGCGGTATATAAACCGGTATGCCCTTGCGCGCCTCAAAGCTTTCTATGGCGCGAAGAACGATTTTTTCGGCAAGCGCCTTTGTTTCGCTTATATTTGAATGATGATGGTCGTATTCAAAGCGTTCCGCGCCCGGAAGCCTTGCCGATTCGCTTGTGGTTACAACGGTAGTTTTAAAACAGCGTGCAACCTCCATGATCGATGGAAATACGTCCTGAACGTCCGCAACCCATAAATCAAGCGCACCCGTTCCGAGTACCAATTCCGCCGAAACCGCGTTTGAAAGAGGAATAACGCCTCCGTAACGGTACATCGCCGCAAGTCCCGAACAGCATATTCCGTAAAAACGTATACCCTTTGCGCCCTTTGATTTTGCAAGCTCGATGAATTTTTCCTCCTGCCCCGTCTGAACTATTTGACTTACAAGCGTCGGCAGATGTCCGTGGACCGCGATATTCACATAGCCCTTTTCCAGCGCGCCTATGTTTACCTTTGACGTTACTCTGTCCCCGACTCCGAACAAGCCGTCGGTCGCTATCGAGGTACCGACAACTCCGGAGAATGTAAACGCAAGACCGCAGCGCAGAAACTGCTGCATAATGCTTTTCCAGTCGCCGTCTGTGGCGCAGCCGGATTTATGATAGGCTTCAAATACCTCGTGATAAGCGCTTATCGGAAGAATATCAAGCTCAGCCCATCTCTCCTGCCTTTCGGAAGGAGCGCACGCCTTTATCGTCCTGTATTCACCCGGAACGGTGCGCGATATATCCTCAAGCAGCACATCCGCCAAATCGCGGGCAATATTTTTCAAGGGTCTGCGCTCGGTTTTTATTCCGAAGCTCTTTGCCGTGTCGATAATTTTCTGCCTGCCCATAATGGGAATGTCAAGCTTCCCCTCCGCCGCCCATTTAAGCGACAGAATTATCTCCCTCGCGTGCATTCCGTGCTGTGCCGCACCCGCCGCGGCGCTTCTTAAAAGATTTCTCGCAACAATTAAGTCCGCGTCCGCTCCGCAGACTCCTTTTGGAGATTTTTCCGTAATCCTGCAAGGTCCCATATTACAAATTTTACAGCATATTCCCGCCAATCCGAAGCTGCACTGCGGCTTTTGCTTATCGAACCTGTCAAATGCGGTGTCGATACCGAGCTGCTCCGAACGCAGAAGCAGTTCGCGTACCGCCGGGTCGGGCGTTTTTTCCATGACGTCCCGCTTTGACGGAAATGTTTTCCTGTACTCCGCAACGGCATTCATATAATCGCGTATAAACGCCTTGTCATCGCTTTCGTCAAGGTGATCGGCTTTTGCCGTAACGGTCGGAATACCGTTTTTATCAAAACCGATAAGCGCGCGGTGATTGTGTGTATGCATAATTTTCATCTCCTTATCTTACTTTTCCTATAGATTTAGTATATTATAGAGGATACCATAATTATTGTATTTTGTCAATAGTTTTCGACACAATTTTAAAAATAGTCCTTTTGCACAAAAATAAGGCTGTGTTACCGAAAAACCGGTGCAATAATCACATAATTTGATTTTACATAAAAAACACCGCCTACGGTTTTACTTTGTCTACCGCAGGCAGCGTTCATATCCGTTTTATGTTATATATCCCGGGAACAAATATTTATTTTAAATTGGAAACGGCATAATCCGCCTCTTCCTGTGTAAACTGCTCCCCGAATTCGGATGTTAATTGATCATGAATGGCCGCACTTGACATATTCATATTCTTTTGATATGATTCAGCAGTTTTTAACGCATTTTCATTCCAATCAGCCTTCACATTATCAATGGCATATTGGGCTTCATCGGGTGTGAATTGATCCCCGTATTCGGAAATCAATTGTTCGTATATTCCCATTTTTGACATATGCATTGTATCACTGTAGGTTTTTGCCGTTTTCAGCGCGTTTTCATTCCAATCGGCTCCCACATTATCCACCGCATACCGGGCAGCCTCCTCAGGGAATTTATCGCCGTATTCGGAAGTTAATTGTTCATATATTCCTATCTTTGACATATGCATTACATCACTGTAAGTTTTCGCGCTTTTTAAAGCCGATTTATATTCGGTCGGAATATTTTCTTCCGTTGACGCGGAATTGTCGGCTGTGTCCCGTGAACCGTTCGTTTCGTCGGAATTGTCGGACGAATTCCGCGAATTGTTCATTGTGTCGGATAAACCCGAATTATTGTCTGTGTTGCTGCCTTCCGGACTGCTGCACATGGTGCATCCGAACACAGCGATAATCACAGCCGTAATGATAATAATACATTCCTTTTTTTTCTTTTTATTCATAATTTTTATTCCTTTCTCGAGTTGATTCTTTATATTATCGATCTGCCGTATTTTCCGGTTCAAATCTCGATAACCTCGCCCGCCGCAACTATAAGCGCGCTCGGAGTCGTAAATTGCTCCGCTCTTTCACGGTTAAACAGCTCACCCGGAGACATATGCACCGGAACGGTGTATTTCGCGCCTATAAGCTCCGCGCACTCTATCGCCTCGGGTATATCCATATTAAAGCGTCCGTCCATGGGCAAAAACGCGTATTCGATATTTTCAAGCTCCGCCATTTGCTCGGTTTTAGATGTATCTCCCGCAAAATACAACGTTTTTCCGTTTACCGTGACAAGATAACCCACGCATTTTTTAATGTCATGGTTTTGATTGTATGCCTGCACCGGCTCGATATGAACGCCGGCAAAATCAAGCGTATTGTATCCGTCCTCGGCTATCGCGTCATCGTTTTGAAAAATAACGCAGTTTTCCGCGTGCGGCATCATATCGATTTTGTTATGATCCTGATGCTGATGCGTTACAAGAATCAGATCCGCCTCCTTGTCATATCCCTCGCCCGCATACGGGTCGATATATATTACCTCTCCCGTTGACAGCGTCAGGCGGAAGCTGCCGTGTCCTTGATATAAAAGCTGTGCCATGCCGTTTTCCTCCTTATTTTCCGTATTGTCGGTATCCGTTGCCGAACTTACCGCTTTGGCTATCGTTACGGTGCGCGTCGTACTGTCCCAATCCACCTCGAATTTAAAGCTCTCCGCAATAAAACGGATAGGCAGCATCGTGCGGTCGTTTATAATGACAGGCAGCACGTCAAGCGTCTGCGGCGCACCGTTTAAATAAGCCGTTTCGCTTTCGATCGTAAGCCGAACCTCATCTTTGCCGTATGTAAGTATTGCTGTTCTTGCATCGCCGTCCCATGCGGCTTCTCCGCCCATCGCCTCGATTATCGCGCGCACAGGCACAAGCGTTCTGCCGTTGACGATAACCGGTGCAGTGCCTCCGTCATCTATCGGCTGTTCCGATCCGTTTACCGTCATACCGGGATCATCGATCCGCATTGTAAGAACAAAATCCGCATCGTCCCCCGCAAACGCATACGACGCGCACATCAACATCATTGCCGCCGTCATAAAAATCAATAAAAACCTTTTCATACTCATACCGTTCCTTTCTTCCGCCGCACTGCAGGCAAAGCCTTCGGCACAGCCGTTATTTTATAATAATTTCATATGTGCAAACACTGCCGTGCAATCATTTCTTAAATTAAAATCACCTCCGCATCTCTTCCGTAAATTCTTTCGCTTGTCCGATTTTTTCCAATGCCCGACATTGTGCCGAGAATATTATACCATACAGTCAAAGCTATATCAATAGTAAAAAACAAATTATGATATACCGATTTCCGGGGTTGACTTACCGGTAAATCTGTAGTATAATCTAAAAGCGGCAAATTGAAATTTTTTACGGGGGTATTTATATGGCAAATTACAGTATCTGCGGAATTGACTGTGATGTATGCAAATTCAAAGCGGAGCAAAACTGCAAAGGATGCAATGAGAATGAAGGAAAAATATTTTGGGGCAAATGCGAGCTGTATTACTGCAATGACAGAAAAGAACGGGAGCATTGCGGAAAATGTCCGCAATTCCCATGCGATATGCTGAAAGAGTGGGCTTCAAAGGAAAATCCGGAGCGAATTGATAATTTGAGGAAACTGTCCGTTTAAAGTACGGTATAATCAAGGTATAACACAGCAAAAATCCCTGACTTTTGTACTTTACGGTAAATTTAAGAAAGGAATGTTTGCAAATATGAAGAATTACGATAAAGCATTTACATTTATACAAGACCGATTTTTAAGCGATGAAATCGAAAAACACGGTTTGAAGAATAAAAAGACAAGGGCATTGATAAGGCTTGCCTGCCTAACGGCAATTCAAACCACGGGCGATATTCCGTTAAGGGTGAAAGAAGCGGTCGAAGCGGGTGCAACGGTTACGGAAATCAAGGAAACACTCTATCAAACCGCGCCGTATATCGGCTATCCGAAAGTAACCGAGGCATTGGCGGCGGTAAATTCCGAGCTTGAGAAAATGGGCATGGACACTGAGGAGAACGACCAAAGCACGACAACCGACGAAACCCGGTTTGATAAAGGATTGGCTGTTCAAGTCGAAATTTTCGGAGAAAACGTTATCTATCCCATGCGCGACAATGCCCCTGCGGAAACAAAACATATTCAGGACTGTCTTTCTGCGCATTGCTTCGGCGACTACTACACAAGAGGCACGCTTGACCTTAAAATGAGAGAGCTTATCACATTTGTCGCCATCTGTTCAATAGGCGGCTGTGAATCGCAGGCAAAGGCTCATGTCGCCGCAAACATCAATGTAGGCAATACAAAGCAGCTTCTTATTCAAGCCTTAACGACCTGTCTGCCCTATATCGGCTATCCGAGAACTCTCAACGGATTGAGCTGTATCGATATTTAGAGCCTGTTTAAAGGGAGTCAAAAAATAATTTATCGGTATAAAATACCATGCCGGCAAACCGATCGAACCAAATAAATAATTTTACAAAAAAATCCAAAAACCCGCCGCATACAAATAATTATCGCGGCGGGTTTTTATCTTGCATTGTTACATATTTATAAAGCGCTTTATATCGCTCATAAGCTTCTTTTTAAGATATTTTCTGTCATTTATCTGAGCAAGCTTGTTCTTTATGTTGTTTGATGTAAGAGAAACCTTTTTCATTGCCTTTGAAATAGACCCCACATCCGTGCTTACCGACCGGATATCCGACAAGCTTTTGTTGTTATATTCTCTTACCTCATCGATATATTTGGTTATATCGTCAAATCCGCTCCGGATATTATTGATATTTTCTATATTATCGTCAATAATTCGTTTATAATCATCAATCTCCTTTTTAAGATTGTTAAGACTCATATATAACGTATTAATGCTTGAATCTATGCCGTTTGAAAGGTTTTTTGTAGATGTTGCAAGCTCTCTTACCTGCTCGGCAACTATCGAGAAGCCTTTTCCCGCTTCGCCCGCTCTGGCTGCCTCGATGGATGCGTTAAACGAAAGCATATTTGTACTTCCCGCGACACTGTTTATACCGTTTGACATATCCTGTATCTTTGAGCAATCACCCTTTATCGCCTGAAATGTTTCATCCATAATATCAAGATTTTTACGACTCGCTTCGAGCTGTTCCATAAGGCTGCGCACATTATCGTTGATATTTCTTACAGACTCGTCCGAAAGGTTCATGGACTCATCCATTTTTCCGATATTGTCCGACAAATTCGCAAGATTGCCGGTCATATCATCCACAACATATTCGGAATCGGTCGTGCTGTTGTATGTATCGTTTACATCATCCTGCATATCCGATATGTACTGAATGAACACACTGTCCTCCTTTTCAAGCTCTTTCAGCTTTTCGCCGATAGCCGCGATATCAACGGCAGGCATCTCATCAAACATATTTTCATACATTGATGATGCGTTCGATCCGACGGTCTTGTTTTTTTTGAACATCATTTTAACTCCTCCTCATATCTAAAAACAAATTATTCTCCTTGTATAATTATATCAAAAACGTTATGAAAAATCAATATAAAATTATGAATATTCACAATTTTATTTATAAAATACATAAAAACTTGATATTAGAGCGATTATTTTATATAATTAACGGTAAAGACCGGAAAATATTTATATTATTATACGACTGCGGAGGAATTTTCCTGTGAATAACCTTGATAATTTTATCGGTAACAATTTGATATATATTACGGCAGCCGCGGCTGTGATCCTGCTTGCGGCGATTGCTTTTATTTTCGGCAGAAAAAAAAGACTTCCGTATATCAAGGCGGAAAATCTTCTCACAAAAAACGAGCGCGACTGCTATATGCTTCTGCGGGATTTTTCCGACCGGCACGGTTATGATGTGCTGTGCAAAATAAGATTTGCGGATATTGTGAATGTGTGCAAGGGGACAAAGGATTATATGAAATGGTTCAATAAAATAAAGTCAAAGCATATCGATTTTGTCTTATGCCGTAAATACGAGACCGACCCGGTTTTGCTTATCGAGCTTGACGATCGCTCGCACGATGCCCCGGAGCGTATTGAACGCGATAATTTTGTTGATGAGGTATGCGGCGTATGCGGGATCGATATAGTGCATATATACCGCAGAGATTTTGCGGGGCTTGACGGGATTTTGAAAAAGCATTTGGGCTGACTGTTTTTCGCGGCACAAAGGCGGCTTGATGCCGCCTTTTAAACGAGTTATTTATAATCCCGACAGCTGCTTTTTCTTTGCGTCAAACTCCTCTTGCGTAATAATGCCGCCGTCAGGCAGTTCTTTGTATTTCTTTAACTCATCCGCATTATCTCCGTATAAAGTATTTGTCAGGCGCAAGCTGCGTTTTTGTGAAATTGTTTCAGACTTAACCCGATGAGTATATATCCGGCAATAAAAATAATATCAAAGAGCAGGGTAATCCATACGCCTCCGGGTATCGGTTTCCGGACTGTATAACTCCCCCATCTGGATATTTGATTTACCGTAATTAAAACAGCCGGAACAAACCATATTTTTTGAACAATCTTTTTACCCTTTTCCGTTATGTATAATACGGCGATAACCGATAAGAAAATATATACTCCGAGTTCAAGAAAAAGAAAAAAGTTTACGGCGGATTTTCCGACCATGACGTATATTTTATACAATATTACAATTCCGCAGCCGCTGATATAAACCGGCGGCTTTTGTATAATACAGCCAATGCCTGTTACAATCAAGCCGATCACACTGATTGAATCAATGATACCGGCAATCTGCAGTTCCCGCTCAAAAGCAAAATACGGCCATGAAGAAGAATACTTCGCAACCATAAATATAAGATTTATAAGATCATATACCGGACCTGCAATAATACATAATCCTCCGATAACAGCAAATATTTTTTGTTTTTTCCTTTCCATGATTTTCTCCTTTTTTCGTTATTTATTCGTTTTAAGCCCCGAAGCGGAATACGGCATTTCATATTTTTTGCTGTATTCAAGGTAATCGTTCCTGTATTCGGCATCCGATTTTCTTCTCTTTTTTATATAGCTGTGTATGTCATAGGATTCGTCATTTATCTGCACAAGGCACAAGGCTATGTTAAGACAATGATCCGAAACCTTTTCGAGACTGCCTATATAATCGGAAAAAATAAATCCGAGCTCAATCGTACATCTTCCGTCCTGCAAGCGCTTTATATGACGTTTTTTCAGCTCCGTTCTGAGAGCGTCTATGACATCCTCCAAAACCTCGACCTTTTCCGCCTTTTCGATCGCCTCATTCCAATCGGCTGCCGTGAAACAGCCTACCGTAAGCTCAAGAGCCTCCTCAACCGCGTCCTTTAAAATACTGAGCTCCTCCGTTGCTTTTTCCGAAAAGGTTATTTTTTTTGTATTTATCTCACGCGCTATTCTTAAAATACTCAGACCGTAATCCGCTATTCTTTCGAAATCGCCTATCGTATGCAAAAGCACCGATACACGCTGCGAGTCGGCAACGCTCAAATCCTTTGACGAAAGCTTTACAAGATACGACCCGAGCATATCCTCGTATTTATCGGTTATCTTTTCATTGCCTACAATTATTTCATCATTTTCCGGGGAATATTCCTTCATGCTTTGAACGGCAAGAAGTATCGATTCCTGCGCCGTGTACGCCATATTCTCGGCTATCACAAAGCAGCGTTCCACGGCATAAGACGGGGTCTGCAAAAAACGCTCGTCCAAAAGATTTATATGCTCCTTCCGGGTATCGTCATCCGGAATGGTCATTACGGCCAGCTTTTCAAGAACCTTACCGAACGGCAAAAGCAAAAGCGTTGTCGAAAGATTGAATATTGTATGCACAACGGCAATATAAAATGCGTTCACCGTATCGTTCACAAACGCAAGGTCGAACATTGCGTTGATCGAATAAAACAATATAAGAAACAGAAACGTTCCTATAATATTGAAATAAAGATGCACCACGGCGGCGCGCTTGGCGTTCTTATTCGTGCCTATACATGAAATAAGCGCCGTTACACAGGTTCCTATATTCTGTCCCATAATTATGGGAATAGCCGCTCCGAACCTGATTTTACCTGTAGCGGAAAGAGCCTGAAGAATACCGACCGACGCCGATGATGACTGAATTACGGCGGTAAGAAGCGCGCCCGCGATAACTCCGAACACCGGATTGTTGAACATAACCAATATATCGGTAAATTTGGGGACATCTTTGAGCGGACTCACCGCCGCAGACATTTTATCCATTCCGAACATAAGTACCGCAAACGCAATAAGTATATTTCCGACCGTTTTTTTGGACTCGTTTTTGGCAAACATCATCATTATTATTCCGATAAGAGCCAGAACGGGCGTAAAATTCGACGGCTTGCACAGCTGCATAATGAAGCTGTCGCCGCTTATTCCCGAAAGACTGAGTATCCATGAAGTTATTGTCGTACCCACATTCGCGCCCATAATTATGCCTATTGCCTGTGACAGGCGCATAATGCCGGAATTTACAAATCCGACAACCATAACGGTCGTTGCCGACGAGGATTGAATTACGGCGGTGATCAACGCACCCAAAAACACACCCTTTACGGGATTCATCGTAAGTCTTTCCAATATCGATTCAAAGCGTCCTCCGCCGAGCTTTTCAAGTCCGTCGCCCATGACATTCATTCCGTACAGGAACATCGCCAAGCCTCCGAATAATGTGAATACCGAAAAAATATCCATATTATGCCTCCTCTTTCCGTAATTTACCGCCTTGCCGCGGTATGAAATCTACAACATTTATGCCCTCCGGAACATTGTAACAAGAGATCTTTTGAAACGCTATATATCGCACCCCATAAAATGAGCGAGAATTATATCTGCCTCCAAAGCCGCAGCTGCCGAAACCTTCGGCGCATAAGGATGCATCGTATCGCTTATTCCGCTTTTCATATCTCCCGTGACATACACTCCGCCTATTTTCTTTACCGTCATATCCTTTGCGTCGCCGTATCCCGCCATCCCGGACGATGATACGGTAAGTATTCCCTTTTTTGCGCCGAAAGAAACAATATCCGCCTTTGTTTCGGCAGTATCGACCGCCTCAACGACAGCATCGGCTTTAGAAAAAAATTCTATATTCTCATCATTCAGCTTTTGTATAAAAACCTTCGCCTCCACAGACGGATTTATACTTATAAGACGTTCTCTCAAAACCTCGGCTTTAAATCGTCCCACATCTCCGAAAAAATAATACTGACGATTCAGATTGCCGTATTCTATCTTATCAAAGTCCATAAGAATAAAATTTTTAAAACCGCTGCGCGCAAGACAGACCGCGGCATTTGAACCGAGTCCTCCGCAGCCTATTATTCCTATAACGGCTCCGCTTATTTTTTCGTAATTTTCCGCTCCCACTTTTTCATATATCGACCGTTCAAAGCAATTCATATATAAGCTCCTCTCATATGAGATATACGGGAATCCGGGACAGATAAAATATTCCGTAAAAACCGAAAAATAATTTACGAAAAAACATACGCGTATTCATTCGTGCAGGCGAACACATTCGCATTGTTTTTCCGCCTTTGCCGCCAAATTATTTTTTACACCTATTTATCCGGTATTTCTTTAGAGCCTGTTTAGTATTCCTCCAATCGTCAGATTTTTGAGCGGATTTTTCTGCCGGCAAAGCACAAAATTCGCGGGAATACTTTGTGTATTTCAAG
>JAFLUR010000049.1 GCA_022508725.1 Oscillospiraceae bacterium | reverse complement strand
TAACTCAATCCTCAAAAAAGGCGACGAGGTTAACGATGTTCAGGAGACGGTGACCGGTTTCAGAAAGACGGAATATGATATAAACAACGGCGGTTTCAAGATTAACGGAGAAAGCGTTTATTTGAGAGGTTACGCTCAGCGCTCAACGGATGAATGGGCGGTTATCGGTGTTGCCAATGACTGGCTCAACGATTACGACATGGCTCTTATCAGAGAATCAAACTCCAACCACATCCGCTGGATGCACGTTGCACCCAAGCCGGTCGAGGTAAGAAGCTCGGATAAGTACGGCGTTGTGGTTGTTTGCCCGGCGGGCGACAAGGAGGCGGATCAGGAAGGCAGATCATGGGATCAGCGTGTAGAGGCTATGCGCGACGCTATGATATATTTCAGAAACAGCCCGTCGGTTATGTTCTGGGAAGCGGGAAATAATGCGGTAAGTGCGGCGCATATGCAGGAAATAACCGATTTGAGACTTGCTCTCGATCCGAACGGCGGACGCTATGCGGGAAGCCGTACCATTTCAAGCGTTGATCAGATAAAAGCGGCGGAATATGTTGGTACAATGCTTAACCGTAACGCTTCCGACGCAAAGAATTCAATGAAGTCGGCAGGCGACAAATATATGCCCATTCTTGAGACGGAGTATGCGCGTGACGAGGCTCCCAGACGTGTCTGGGACGACTATTCGCCGCCCGATTACGACTATAAAAACAAATGGCTTAACGGCGGTTCAAAGGTGGACGGCTATGATGTACACGATTTGACATCCGAGGATTTCTCGGTCGTAAATGCGGGAGCTTACAATGAGTTCTGGGCAGGACGTGTCGGCGGCGGCGGAAGCGAATTATATGCCGGCGCGGCTATCATGGTATGGTCGGACTCGAATATGCATAACAGAAACACATATTCGGAAAACTGCCGTACATCAGGTAAGGTTGACGCGGTCAGAATAAAGAAGGATGCGTTCTATACCCTGCAGGCGGTTCAGTCGATCGATGAGGCAAAAATACATATTGTAGGTCACTGGAATTATCCCGAATATACGGCAGGCGACAGAGAAAACGGCAATTACTGGTACGAGGACAGAACTTTGTTCAGCGGAAGTCCCGTTCACTGGGAGCCGAACGGCAAATTCCTCCAGCGTGACCCGACCAAAAAGACGGTTTACGTTATAGGTTCTCCGGATGTTAAGAGCGTTAAGCTTTTCATTAACGATGAACAGGTCGGTGAGGACTACAAGCCCGACAATAATTTCGTATACGCATTCGCCAATATCGATGTAAGCGGCGCTTCCGGCGAGATAAAAGCGGTAGCGTATGACGAGAGCGGCATTGCCGTTGCGGAGGACGTTATAGTAAGCGCGGGAGAGCCCGAAAGCATCCGCCTTACTCCGATGACAGGTCCCGACGGTCTTATAGCGGACGGCTCGGACGTTATGTTTTTTGACGTTGAGGTCGTTGACGCGGACGGAAACGTTTGCCCGCTCAACTATGACAGACTCGACCTTTCGTTAAGCGGAAACGGTGTATTGCTCGGCGGTTACAACAGCGGTGTGGGTGACAAAATCACAACTCATAAGGATTACGTTTACGCAGAGTGCGGCGTGAACAGAATATTCGTTCGTTCCACAAGAGACGCGGGACCTGTGACTCTCAAGGTTCAGCATGAAACACTCGGCTCTTTTGAGTATACCGTCAATTCGACAGCGTTTGACAACACCGTTGAGAACGGCACGGGTCTTTCGACAACAATGCAGCGTTCGCGCGGACTCGGAGAGCAGATCATTATTCCGCCTCCGCCGGTTGAAGCGTTCAAGCCTCTTGCGGCTGCCGTAAAGGCTGATTTCGGCGAGGACGGCAACACTAAGGTTGTAACGGATATTGACACTACAATTTATTATACGGTAACGGTAAACGGCACAGAGCTTGATCTTAAAGGCGCACTTCGCGCAAGAGACGGTTCAGCCGGACAGAGCGTGTTCGGTCCCATCGCTCCCGTGCTTGCAAATCTCAAGGGCGCGGGCGTTATAGCCGACTACAGTATTACAGGCAGCCCGAAGGTCCTGACATTTGACACGGGCGAGCATACATATACGGTTACGGAAGATACGAATGCCATATATAAGGACGGCGCAGACGAGGGAACGGAGATAACCGAGAACGCAATGGTATTCGAAGATGAACTGTTTGTGAACTACGGCGCTGTTCTCAGCTATATTCCGGAGGTTACGACAACAAAAGACGAGTTTACACAGAACATTACAATTACTTCACCTGTTTACGCCGCTCCCGGAATGACATTCTCCGGCGGAAGCGTTGTTATCCATCCCGATAATGAAATAAAAAATGCTTCACTTGTTTTGGCGGCATACGATAACGGAGCGCTTATCGAAACTTCCGTATCGGATGTAAGCATTGCGGCAAACGGACTTGCGGCGGTACCCGTTCCGGAAAATATATTATCGGGCGGAACCGAGAGCAAGGCTATGCTTTGGAATACGCTCAATGGTATGAAGCCGATATATCCGGCTGTCGATCTTGTTGAGGGCGCGTCCGGAGGTAATGCGGAAACGGCTTCGGCGGAGCTTTACGACGTTGATGATTATGAAGTGTTTGCGGAGCTGTTTGCGGACATAGCGCCGCTCGATCCGGCGGATTGCGAGGAGATTGTTTTGTCGGAAGCTTACGACAACGATACAAGAACCGACGGTCCGGACGGAACAGGATATCTGACACCGACGGCGGGAACGAGAGTGTTCGACGATATGGGCGCTACACTCCTGAAGGAACACCGTATATCGGTTGATTTCAGATTTGACGATGCGGCAGGTACGATGTCGATAAAGAACGGTGCGGATACCGGCGGAAAATGGGGACCGAACTTCTCATTTGACGGAACCAACTTCAGAACGCAGACGGCAAGCAGCTCATGGCAGAATCTCGGTGAAATTAAGTTAGGCACATGGTACAGAATGGTTATCGAAGGCACGATGGCAACAGCCAATCCTTCCGCAAGCTGCACAATTTACGACCTTACCGATTATAACAATCCCGCGGTTGTACAGAAAACGGCAAGTCTGCATTTGAGACAGTTTGCAAACAGCAGCAACGGTACGGCGGATTACTTAATTGTAAATACGGGAATAAGCGTTGACAATTTGTCGGTAACATCGCTCTACGCAAACAGTGTAGATGTTACGGCGTTAAATTCGGAAATCAAAGCAAATGAAAACGTTTCGATTTCGGCGATCGCAAAGCGTAACGGCACGGCGGTGACAACTCCCGAATTCGAATGGACGCTCCATGACGAGACCGGCGCAGAGCTTGCGGACGATACGGTGACGTTTGAAAACGGAATGTTATTCACGACAGCGGAAACTCAGGCTCAGACCGTAACGGTAAGAGCTACGGCACAGACCAAAGGTAATCCCTACGGAGAGGTTGCCGTTAAAATAAAGGCTATCGATACTTCGGCGGATACATTTAACGCTATCTCCGTTACGAGCGAAAAGGATTATGTTCGCTTCGGCGAGCCGGCTAAAATTGACGTGACTGCCGAAATGGACGGCTCACCCGTAACTCCGGCAGATGATGATATCGAATGGACCGTTTACAATGCGGCGGGAGTTCGCAAGTTAAACAATGTGGGAATAAAAGTAAACAACGGTGTTGTAACGGTTAGGGAAGATGTGATTCCGCAGACGATCACTGTGGCTGCGTCGAATATTTCCGGCAGCGCGACCGCACGGATAAAGCTTGATATAAAGCCGGGAACAATGATCCTTGACGGAGAACAGGGCAATAAGGATACATACATAAGCGGCAATGCTTGTGAGGAGCTTGTTTCGGGATATGACCTCCAAGAAGGCTCATGGGACGGCTCAGGTTACTACAAAATTACTTCATCGACCGACTTTGTCGGCTTCCCGTCGGATAACGGAGATCATGTTCTTTACAGCGCGGATATGAAATTCGAGAGCACGGGAGCGGGCTGGACGATATGGAACGGCAGCAAGGGTAAGCAGGGTATGCAGGTTTACTATAACGGAACCCAGCTCGGTATTGTTCAGGACGGCAGCAAGACTCCGACATATTTGGATGTTGACAGTGATTCATGGTATAATGTGCAGATCATGTGCGCGACAGGCGTCAGCCCGAATTCATATGCGCATCTCATAATTTATAAATATGTTGACGGCGAGAGAGTTAATCCTGTAGACGGCACGCCCGGTGTTCCGTTTGTACAACAGTGGATACCGATGAGAAACCTGGATGTAAGCCAAGCAAACCATATGGCGATCAATCCGACCACCTGCGTCGATAATGTATACTGCGCAAAGACAACGCCCGACGAAATTAAGGTGAGCGTTGACAAGAATACTTTGTTTGCGGGTCAGTCTGTTCAGGGCAGTGTTACGGCGTTCAGACAGGATGTACCGTTCGGGTTCATCGGCTCGGATCTCATAAGATGGGTCGTATATGATGAAAATAACGAAAATCCGCTCGGTTCCGATCTTATTAAGGTTGATGTTTCCGGTCTCCTTACGGTAGACGCACTTGCGGACGGTCAGACGATTTACCTGCGCGCTCAGACGCTTGACGGACAGTTATTTGATTCGGTTGAAATTACGATCCAATCGGCTGATATATTCACGGTTCAGACAATAGGCTTCAATGAGGATTACACATCGGTGATCACTCTTGATGTAACCAAGAACTTCCCGTATTCAGACAATGTGACGTTTATGGTATGTGTATATGACAGCACGGAATCAACATTAAAGAGCGTAGGTACAAGAAGGATGTCGGGTAAGAATATTGCGAGAAGTGAAGTCGCTCAGACGATCACACTGAACGCTCCGATGCCGGATGATTTCAATAAGGATTCGGATGTTATCTGGGTTTACACAATGACTTCAAACAGTGAAAATGATGCGGTTATCGAGGCTGACGGTACGATAAATGCGGCATTTGACGGAACAACGCTTAAATTCGCGGAAATTCCGGAATTCGATGCGTCGGCTCCGGTTATACTGATGGTTGTTAAACCCGATACGACTACCACAAGTGTGACGGACAGCGATATTGTTTACATTAAGCAGTTCACGGGCGCAAGCCTTGCGGAGCTCGATTCAATCAACGTTGAGAGCACCGCGGCAGGTGATTATATCATCAAGCTGGCAGGTAAGATTGACGGCTTGTCCGAGATACGCACCGGGATTGCAAAAAAATAATCTCACTGTGAGACATAAAAATAATCGGCTGTGATAAAATAACAGCCGTGAAGAAGGTGGGGCTGACGAGTTAAGCCCCAAAGGAAAAGACTCAAATCCGTGAAATCGGTTGAGTCTTTTCTGCTTTCATGATGTAATTATCGATCCTCCTTACCGATCTCTTGAGTTTTCCGGCTTTTTTCGAAATCATTCAAGATTTAAGGTGCAATAATAATCGTTCGGCGATCTGTTACATCATGGCAAATACGGTAACATAAACCGCTTTTGAAAATAAAAAATATATGCGGCTTGCAAATTTTGTATTGACAAACGGGAAAATTTGTGATATTATAATTAAGTTAGATTTTTTAGACGGTCCGCTGCCTATGGTCGGCATGAACGTCTTATTACTTGAGAGGAGGGCATTGTGATGAATTACGGAGAAATCATTAATGCTTTGACAAAAGACCAGATTAGAAATGACCTGCCTGAATTAAAGGTCGGCAACAATGTTAAGGTTTATGTTAAAGTAACGGAGGGTAACCGTACAAGAACCCAGATGTTTGAAGGTACGATCATCAAGGTTCAGGGCGGCGGCATTTCTCAGGCATTTACGGTAAGACGCATATCTTACGGCGTAGGTGTTGAAAAAACATGGCTTGTTAATTCACCCAATATTGAAAAAATTGAAATTTCAAGAAAAGGTAAAGTCAGACGTGCAAGACTGTATTATCTTCGCAACAGAGTCGGTAAAGCCGCTAAAGTTAAAGAAAAAATCTGATTTGTCGGATTTTGTTATGAAAAGCAAAGATATCGGATCTTTGCTTTTTATTTCATTTAAAGAAAATATGACTCCAAAGGGATGATTTGGAAAGGATGATCTGAATAATGGAAGAAGAAAAAAATAATGAGTCCGCAAATAATGAATCCGGCGGAAGTGAAGTGTTTTCGGGTGATATAAAACCCGATCGAAAGAAAAGTATGGGCAGAGAAATATGGGAATGGACGTATACGCTTTTTCTTGCCGTAGCGCTTACATTCTCGATAAAATATTTCTTTTTTGACATAGTCCGCGTAGACGGACCGTCAATGCTCCCGACGCTTGAGGATCAACAGAGATTGATAATAAGCAAATTCGGATATACTCCGGAGGTGGGGGATATTATCATTCTCGATTCGAGATATGATTTGCGCAAGGAGTATATGGAGCATGAAAAGGGAGGGGAAAGCTTTGTTTCAAAATATCTTCCCTTGCTTATAAGTGAAAAAGATTTAAGACCTCGTTATTATGTAAAGCGCGTAATAGCTCTTCCGGGACAAACGGTGGATTTTTCGGCTGACGGAAAGGTCCTGATTGACGGAAAGGAGCTTGACGAGAGCGCTTATTATGACGGTGTGACAAGACCTACCGACAGATCGATAACGTATCCGCTTACCGTGGAGGAAAACAGGGTATTTGTTATGGGTGATAACCGCTCGGTGAGCAAGGACAGCCGTTCGGGTGAGCTTGGCACGGTTGATTATAATGCGATCGCGGGAAAAGCTCAATTCAGAATTATGCCTTTTAATAAGATTGGCGGACTGTACAAAAAATAACCGCCGGAATCGTTTTTAATATCGAATTTAAAAGCCGGAAAGAAACATATCTTTCCGGCCTTTTTTATCATATATATCCGAATACCCGTTATCATATTTCCGGTAATATCAATCATAATATTCCTTTAACATTTCGTCAATATTCCGTTGTGCGGCGGAATTTTCGATATATTTGTACAGATCGACAATCTGAATAAACTCCGCTCTCAAACCGAATTTATCCTCTCCGCGGCTTTCGTCGGCAAGCGCGATAATTCCGTCCGCAGACGACGTGCCTTTAAATTCGGAATTGTTAAGAAGCATTGAAAATTCCGCAACGGCGGCGGCAAATTTAAAATTATTGCTCGGTTTGCCTGTCTGCGATGCAACAGCTTTCTCAATCAGCTTGCTCTCGGAACCGTCGGGATCCTTGTATCTCAGCTTCACAAACATATATTCATCGGAACCCGTATTCTCCTTTGTCTGATAACGCAAAGGCGATTCGTTGTCCGTTCCGTCCGCGGGAACTATTTCATAAAGTGCCGTTACGGTACTGCCCGCGCCGAGTTCGCCCGCATCCTTTGCGTCATTTTCAAAATCCTCATTTTCAAGCGCTCTGTTTTCATATCCGACAAGGCGATATTCCTTAACCTTTTCCGGATTAAATTCAACCTGTATTTTTACGTCCTTTGCTATTGTGTATATGGTTTTTGTCATTTCATCGACAAGAACCTTTTTTGCTTCTTTGACATTGTCTATATAAGCATAATTTCCGTTTCCCTTGTCGGCAAGCGTTTCCATTCTGTTGTCTTTGTAGTTGCCCATGCCGAATCCGAGTACGCTCAGATATATCCCTTTATCGCGCTTTTCCTCGATAAGCCTTTCGAGCTCCGCCGTAGACGATGCGCCTATATTGAAATCACCGTCGGTACAAAGGATAATACGGTTATTTCCGTCGATTTTATTTTCCTCGGCAAGCTTATAAGCAAGGTTTATTCCGTCACTTCCCGCTGTTCCTCCGCCTGCGGTAAGCGAATAGAGGGTCTTTTTTATTTTATCGGCATTATCCGCGCTTTCACCGGCAAGCGCAACGCCCGTACCGCTTGCATAGGTGACTATCGATATTTTATCTCTTGAATCAAGCTTTTCAAGCATCATCGAAAGCGAACGCTGAACCAAAGGCAGCTTGTTTGCGGAATACATCGAACCGGATATATCGATAAGGAATACAAGATTGCATGGCTTTCTTTCCTCATCGGATATTTCGTCACCCTTTAATGCGATAAGCGCAAGCTTATTGTTTTCGTTCCACGGACAATCCGCGATCTCTGTGGTTATTGAAAACGGCTCTCCGTTATCGGGGCGAGGATAATCGTAATCGAAATAATTTATCATCTCCTCCGTGCGTACCGAACCGTCCGCCGGTATCCTTCCGTTAAAAATAAATCTGCGTGCATTGCTGTAAGACGCTGTATCAACATCTATGGAAAAGGTGGAAAGCGGTGAAACGGAGACATTTTTAAAAATATTTTCACTTTCGCTTGTATATTCTTCGGTGTTGAATCTGCGCGGATAAAAAGCCGGAGGCATTGCGGCTGTTCCGCTGCTGCTTCCGTATGCCGCCGCGTCGAAAGAAAGACCGGACATGGACTGTTCAGCAGCGGGTGCGGCTGCCGACTCGGCTTGAAGCATTTTCGAGGCGGAATTTTGAATATAACTTCCGCCGCCGCCACCGGATGAAAGTCCGCCTCTTCCCATGTATGAGTCTTCGTATTCAGCCCGGATTTTTGCTTTTTCATAAGCATTGTAAAAAAGATTTACGGCGTCCTCACGCGTTATATATTCGCCCGATATTGCGCTTACTCCGTAAAGATAACCTTCGTCTATCGCTTCCGAGATATATCCGAATGGATAATCGAGTCCGTATGTGTATTCAAAAGCAGATATAACCATCTTGGCTGCCTGTTCATATGTAATATTATTATCCGGCGCAAAGGTATTTTTGTCAATACCGTTTACAATACCCGATTTTACCGCTTTTACAATATAGCCGTATGCCCAGTGTGATTCATCCACATCATCGAATTTCGGCTCCGGTATATCGGTTTGAGGGTCCGGCTTTCCGCATTTATCAAGAGTGTCGATGAGCATTTTTGTAAATTCGGCACGGGTCACATTATTTTCAAGATGCATTTCACCGTCGGGATACCCCGATATGATTCCCTCTGCAGTCAGGATTTCGGTTTGTTTTTGAGAGTTCATGGCGGTGACCATGGGAATACACAGCAGAAATACCGCAAATGCAGTCAAAAATATTTTTTCTTTTCTTTTGAATTTCATAAATAAAACTCCTTTGCTGTATTATTTGTCATAAATTATTGCGAAACTTTGTGATCCGCATAAGTTCCGCGTTCTTGAATAATATATTATTGTTTGTTTTTTACCGATGTAGTTTGCAATTGCTTTTTCTTTACATACTGTTAGACGAACGTAACGGAAGTTTGTTCCGATTTTCTAAAACTTTTTAGCGCAAAGATAATATGTCGTAAATATGATCTGTTCGTATTTTTATGATTTTTATGAAAAAAATAAAAAAAAGTATTGACAACCGAAATAATCTGTGGTATCATATTTATTGTGATGTTGAAAGACATACGGAAAATATGTAAAAACAGTTTATTTGCACCATTAGCTCAGTTGGTAGAGCACCTGACTCTTAATCAGGGTGTCCGGGGTTCGAGCCCCCGATGGTGTACCATAGAAAACCGCTCAGACAAGCCGTTTGAGCGGTTTTTGATTTTTATTGTTTGATGTTTTGTTTGATGATTTACAGCTATTATACAGCTATCGATGTATAATAGCCGGTTTTCATAAAAAAGCATTCATGAGCAGTCGGTCGGATGACTTATCCGGAATATGGTTTCGGCTTTAATAATCCTATTTACAATTTTATACAGCATCTTATTATATTCGATATATCGAATATAAGTTTATTCTTAAAAATAGTTTTCGGTATATCGAAATCCTGTTTGCGTATATATATTGAAATAATTTCCGAAAAGGCGCGTGAAAAGCCTGTGAAACCGGCAAATAAAATAAATTTGTTTTCACTAACGTAAAACAGCAAGAAAATGGCTTGGTTATGCTGTTTTACAGATGTTTTTCACGTTTTTGCGTTTTCACATTCCGGATAAACCTTCCAAGTAGTTGACTTTTATGGCGATGTATTCTTTGGATTCGGATCCCTTAACTCTATGTTTACCGTTTCTGTTTTTATCGATAAGTAAAGCTTCTTTCTTTTTTAAACCGGTAAAAATCAATTCTTCCGCATTTTCTGTCTTATGTATATATTCAAGAAATGAACGGCTGCCGTTTATGTCATCGCTGTGTTTTTCAATAAAGGAGATTGCTTCCCTTATATCTTCAAAACAAATTACATCACCTTTGATTTTTCTTGAATTCTGAATAAACGGAGTCTGCGTGTTATCTTTGTTATGCTCAGAAAACAATTCTTTGTGTTTTTGATACAGTTCATATATTACAATGGCAAAGCCTAAAGTAATGTCAGTAGCAACTTCCGGCTGAGTGACAGTGATAGCGATTTCTTTGTCCGTGATTGATTTATAAATTTTTTCATACATTTCATAATCTTTAGCTGAAATGTACAATCTATCTTTCATGAATTCCAATAACTCTTTTATCGAAAAGAAAATAGGCGCATATTTTTTGCAATCATTTTCAGATAAGCCTGTTTTCTTATATATCTGTTTCCTGATTTCTTTTATATTATTGATAAGTTTCTCATTCTTGTCGGAAAAATCAAATACGCTAAGTTGGTATATCAATATCCGCTGTTTCATCAATAAAAGACTCATGTTCCAAAAAGAAATTCTTATTCATAATTGTTATATTCCCCTTCCGTAATAATATATTTTATGCTTTTCCGATATTATATCAAACAAAACATAAAATATCAACACAATTCCGGAAAATATAACATAAAGTATATTTTTATCGGAATAAACGGCAACAACAGAGGATATATAAAATTTTACATATCATATAACACAAAAATAATCATAGATAAGATTAAATAAAATTTGAAGGGAGATGCTTACGATGAAAGCAGAACAATTATGCTATGATATGAAAGCGTTACAGGAGGTAATGCCTATAGGTAAAAGCAATTTATACAACATGGTACATTCCGAGGGATTCCCGAAGATTGTAATAGGACGAAGAATTCTCGTTCCGAAAAAAGCGTTTGAGGAATGGCTCGAAAAAACAGCTGCTCAAAATACAGAGTTACAGTATAAGAACGGAGTGCATACAGCGCTCGGTTCTTTTTGAATATCGTGAAGGGGGATTCATAATGAGTAAAAAACGAGGTTCGGGCGAAGGCTCGATAAGCAAGCGTAAGGACGGAACATGGCAAGCGGCGCTCACAATAGGTCGTGACAGCAAAGGCAAACAAAAACGCC
>JAFLUR010000048.1 GCA_022508725.1 Oscillospiraceae bacterium | reverse complement strand
CCGGCAGAAAAATCCACTCAAAAATCTAACGATCGGAGGAATACAAACAGGCTCTAAGCTCTCATATTCCGAAAAGCCGCCTGCCGTTTTCAAAGGTCGCCCTTTCGACCTCATCGGCTGAAATACCTCTTATTTGGGCGATCGTTTCCGTCACATATTTCAAATAAAGCGAATAATTCCGCTTTCCTCTGTGCGGAACCGGCGTCAGATACGGACTGTCGGTTTCCACCACCATTCTGTCAAGCGGTATATATGCCGCTATCTCTTTGGGCATCTTTGAGTTTTTGAATGTCACCGAGCCGCCTATCGCTATATACATATCCATATCAAGCGCCTCGCGCGCCGTTTCCTTGCTTCCCGAGAAGCAGTGGAACACACCGCCCTCGTTTTTTGCGTGGCGAAGTATATCGATCGTATCCCTGTGCGCGTCGCGGTCGTGTATCATGACCGGAAGCGACAGCTCCCGCGCAAGCTCCGTCTGCCGGAGAAACCATTTTTTCTGCAGCTCCCTCGGCGAATTGTCATAATAATAGTCAAGACCTATCTCGCCTATCGACCTTACCTTTTTATTCGCCGCGGCTTTGCGTATCAGCTCTATGTCCTCCTCCGTCATATTCGACACATCATGCGGATGAACTCCCGCCGATATATACACGAACGGATATTTTTCCGCCAGATCCGCGCCCGTTTTAAGTCCCGCAATATCGGCGCAGGCATTCATGACAAGCTCGACTCCGCCCGCGTGTATTTGCTTCAATATATCGTCCCTGTCCTCGTCAAACGCACTGTCGTCATAATGCGCGTGTGTATCAAAAATCAAGCTGTCTCCTCCTCTGCGGTAACGGTATCGAAAAACTCACCAAGCGTTTTTTGAGTATATCCGCTTGAGATATTGTTTGAAAGAACAACGCCGTTCCATATTATATATATGACCGTAAATATTATGCATCCGACCGATATGCCCTTTTTCTTTCCTTTTATGATAAATTTTTTCGTCCAGTCGTCCTCACTGACCGTAACGCGCAGAAAATTGACCATCAAAAAGGGAACGACTATAAGCGAGCCGATATCCACGGCGAGAATGATCGATTCATATTCCGTTATCATGTTTTTCTCGGAAAGCACACTCAATATAAACGACATCAGATTTATTACCGAGTGCGCCGCAACGGACGAGAAAAGCGAACCGGTGGCGGTACGGATAATAAACAAGAGCATTCCGAGAAAGAATATCTGCGTAAATCCGGACATATCCATGTGCATCATGGCAAACGCGAGGGAGGTCGTGAGCATTATCGTCCGGAAGGAACAGCCCTTCAGAAGCCTTACCATAATGCCGCGGTATAAAAATTCCTCAAACAACGGCGCAAGTATACATATTCCCGTAAGCGTGGAAATGACTCCGGCGGCATCCTTCGGAACGGTTATATCGGGAAGGTCCGAACCGAAAAGCGCGTTGAGCAAAAGCGTAAGAGGCATCGTCATATATATGCAGAATATCTGATAAAACATGGGTATAAACAGAACATACGGTATATATTCGCGCTTTATACCGCAAAATCCCAGCTCACGCAGACTCAATTCCCGATCGGATCTTTTAAGGGCATAATACCCCGCCGCGCACGGAATGATAAAACAACATTCGATTATATTCGAAACCATATCGTTTTCGCCTGTTTTCATAAATCCCGCAGCGGCGCCGAAGCCTATCATAACCGAAAATATTAATATCTGATACCACCACGCGCTCTGAAATCCCCTTTCGGGATAAAATTTTATTTTTTCGCACGAAAAAACAAATACCGCGCATAAAGACACGATCAAAAATATACCGAAAAACGCGCCGAATATTATTATAAGCCGCACTTTATCACCTCCGATTCGGTAACTATATAATCCATCGGCTGATCCGAGGGCTGCGCTTCCGCGTCGTCAGTCAGCTGAAAATCATAGCAAACGGCAGCGCGTATTGCGCGGGTCTTGGGCAGAAAACGATCGTAATACCCTTGACCGAATCCTATTCTTCCGCCCTTCCTGTCGAACGCTATCCCGGGTACCGCTATAAGGTCGATCTCCTCCTCCGGAACCCTCTTTATATCCTGCGGTATCGGAATACCGAACCGCCCGTTCCGCAAAAGGCTCTGCGGCGTTATGTAAGCGGCGAATATATCATTTCCTTCGGTTACGGGAACCGCCGCTGTTTTTCCGTCCTCGAAAACTTTTCCGAATATGTATGCCGTATCCGTTTCGTTGAGTGTCGGCAGATACAGCATGATCGTGCGCGCCGATGCGTAAAAATCGCACGAGATAAAATTTTTGCATATGTTTCTGCTTTTTTCAAGCATTTCATCATCCTCCATATTTATGCGGATCTTTCTGAAATACTTTCTTTTTTCTTCCTTGCTCATTTATTCCGTCGATACCGCTTTTCAATACCGCATCGAAGATACGACATTGCGTGCGGTCTCTTCTCCTTTCAGAATTTTAAGAAGCTCATACGCAAAGGCTATTGCGCTGCCGGCGCCGTTGGCGGTAATAAATCTGCCCGATACCGCCGTGCGTTCGGAAAGCACCTCCGCGCCGTCGAGAAATTTTTCAAAACCGGGGAAGCATACCGCCTTATGCCCTTTAAGAAGTCCTTTTTTGCCGAGGATGGAGGGCGAGGCGCATATGGCGGCTATATGGATATCCTTTTGCGCGGCAAAATCGATAAGCGAATGAACCTCGGGTGAATTATCGAGATTGACGTGTCCCGCGCCGCCGGGAAGTATAAGCATGGACATATCGTCTTTGTTTATCTCCTCAAGCGTTATATCGGCATGAACGGTTATATCGTGCGCTCCGGTCAAAACCTTTCCTCCGAGTCCCGCCGTGCATACCTCGACTCCGCCTCTTCTGAGCACATCAACGGTTGCAAGCGCTTCTATCTCTTCAAATCCATCCATCAATAACAAGTATACCATCTAAAACGTTCCTTTCTTAAAAAAATATGTATCATACGTCCGCGCTGTCGCATATTTCCGCAAGGCGACATTCTCCGCATTTGGGTTTGCGCGCGCTGCATACCGCCCTGCCGTGGCTTATGAACTGATGACACATTTTCAGCTGTGATTCCTCCGGCACGATCGCTTTGAGCTCAAACTCGACCTTTGTCGGGTCTGTCTGACTTGTAAGTCCTATCCGCCGCGACAGCCTGCCCGCATGAGTATCCACAACAACGGCGCTTTTCCCGAACACATCGCCGAGAATGAGATTTGCCGTTTTGCGTCCCGTTCCCGCCAATGTCAGCAGATCCTCCATATTGTCCGGAACCTCACCTCCGTATTCGTCTATCAAACGCCTGCAGCAGGCTATTATATTCTTTGCCTTGTTTCTGTAAAATCCCGTGGGGCGTATATACCGCTCCAGCTCCTCCCGGTCGGCTTCGGCAAAGTCGTATACCGTGGGATATCTTTCAAAAAGAGCCGGAGTCACGTTGTTTACGCAGTTATCGGTACACTGCGCCGACAGCTGCGTTGCTATGAGCATTTGCAGGGGCGTTTCGTGTATCAGCGCACATTCCGGCTCGGGATACAACTCATCGAGTATTTCAAGCATTCTTGAAACCTTTTTTTTCATATCGACATTTTCTTTTATTTTTTCAGCCATCTGACATACTCCTTTAACATACTCCCGATTATCCGGAACAAATCAACGTTTTATCAGTTCTATTCTGTCCTCGATATCTCCGAACGCTATGATACGAGCCGTAACGGCGGCGAGGACCTTTTCAAGACACAGCCAATCGGATCTCACCCTCAGCTCCCCGATGTCCACGGGTATGCCCTCAAGAGTCGAGAGTGAACGCTGCATACAGTATACAAATTCAAGCTTATCCTCCGATATGCCTATGCTCGACGCGGTAACGGTCGCCTTGTCATACAGACCGCACATGACCGCTCTTACCGCCACGTCGGTCACTATCCGCCTGTTTTCGGAAAATATGATAACGCTCCCGTATTTTATATTTCTGAACAGATTATCCCCGCTGCTCAGATATACCGTTATATCGGCTTTTTGCGAAAATCCCTCGTTTATCTCCACATTATCCTTATCCCCGAATGCCGCTCTGACAATTTCGGCGCCGTATTCTTCATCATCTATAACACATACCCTTATCATTTTTTTCAATCCTCCGGTACAGTCTGAAATTTTCTTCGCATATGTACCGAAATTTTTCCCGAATCCTTCACCGACGCATAAGGATATAATTTATAGTATCGGTTAAAATCAAGACTGCCGCCGTCCCGATAAACCATATATCCGTCCTCCTTTTCGGATATGTGAAAGATCGAATTCTCTTCTTCCGGGCAGACATTATTAATGTATATCCTGCCGAATGTCACAGCCTCCTCCGGTCCGTTTATCGCGGGACCTTTTTCCGTGCCGCCGCGGATTATGCTGCGGCTTATCGTTTCTTTATATTCGGACCGTCCCGAACCGATAACGGTCTGTGCGGCGGCGCAGCATACAATAATTGTTATAAGAATCGAATATACAGCCGCTTTATGCCTGCCGATAAACTCTTCCGCTTTTTCTGTGTTCATATTATCCCCCGTCGTATTTTATCGCACTCCCGGAAAAACAATAACCGGTTTACTTATTGCTTTCGCGCAGGGTACGGTTTTTAATTCTCAAATAAATATTTTTCAGTATCTCTTCCGCCGCCTCGTCCTTTGACATTTTTCCGAGAGGTGTTTCGCCGTCTTTATCGATAAGAGTTATGATATTTGTATCGACGCCGAATCCCGCGCCCTCCTCCTTCAGATTATTCGCGGCAATCATATCGATATTTTTATCGATAAGCTTTTTTCTCGAATTTTCGATCATATCCCGCGTTTCCATGGAAAATCCGCAGACAAACATATCCTCCCGCTTATGCGCGCCTATATACGCGAGGATATCCTCGGTGCGTTTAAGCTCAAGCGACATATTTCCGGATTTTTTTATCTTCTCGTCCCAAACGCTTACCGGCGTATAATCCGCCACGGCAGCCGCCTTTATTATTATATCGTTTGAATCGAAACGGCTTTTTACCTCACGGAACATATCCTCCGCGCTTATGACCCTCACAAGCTCATCGACACCGGGAGCGCAAAGATTTGTCATTCCGCTTACAAGCGTTACGCGCGCCCCAAACCTCAGCGCCGCCGAGGCTAAGGCATAGCCCATTTTCCCTGTGGAATGATTTGTTATATATCTTACCGGATCTATTTTTTCGCGTGTCGCCCCCGCCGTTACGAGGACTCTTTTTCCCTCCAGTATCTTTTCCCGGGAAATCATATTTACAATGCGCTCGAGTATTTTCTCCTCTTTGGGGAATTTGCCCGCGCCCACATCTCCGCAGGCAAGTCTGCCGGTTTCCGGAAGTATAAATTCGACTCCGTATTTCATGAGTCTTTTTATATTATCCTGAGTTATCTCATTTTCATACATGGCGGTATTCATGGCGGGCGCGATAAGCTTGGGACATTTTGCCGCCAAAAAGGTTGTGGTGAGCATATCGTCCGCGATACCGCAGGCGGTTTTTGCCGTTATATCGGCGCTTGCCGGCGCGATCACGAATATATCCGCCCGTTTCGCAAGGGACACATGACCCACATTGAAATTAAAATTCCTGTCAAAGGTATCGGTTATGCATTTGTTTGAGGTAAGCGTTTCAAAGGTTATCGGATTGATGAAATTGCGTGCGCGTTCCGTCATAATCACATGAACGTCGGCGCGCTGCTTTACGAGCATACTTGCAAGATTTGCCGCCTTGTATGCCGCTATTCCCGCCGTAACGCCGAGTATGACCGTTTTCCCGTTAAGCATATCGATATTTCCTCCCGTTTTTTGTCAGAGTCCTGTCCGGTATCCGTAAATCGTCGGATTTTTGAGTGGATTTTTCTGCCGGCAAAGTCCCGAATTTGCGGTAATACTTTGTGTATTTCAAAAATTCGGGGCAAAGCCGGAGGAAAAATACACCGATACACCAAAAAAATTATGAATCGGAGGATACAGAAACAGGCTCTTACTCGCTGTATTCGCGCACGCGGAATTCGCAGCCGGCTTTTTCGCATACACGGCGGCACTTTTCAATCTCCTCTTCTCCTATGATGTCCACAACGCTGAGAATTACCCGCGGAACATATTTTTTCGCTTTTCGGGCAAAGCCGAGCATTTCGTAAAAGCCCTCCTCACCATACGCGCACTTGCATATCTTATTGTATTTTTCCGCGTTTTCCGCATTGAGGCTTATCGACAGGACGTCGATTATTCCGGTAAGCTCCTGCGTTATGTCGCGTCCGTTTATTCTGTTCGCGTGACCGTTTGTGTTCACCCGCACGGGAATATCGTATTCCGCCTTTATTTTCCGCGCGGTATATATTATCTCGTCGGCGCGGAAAAAAGGCTCGCCGTAGCCGCAGAATACAAGCTCCCCGTATTTTTGGGGATCCGCTCCGATTATCGCGTTGTATATTTCCTCCCCGGACGGCTCTCTGTCAAGCCATAAATCGACATCTCCCACTCCCGAGGGCGTATTGCGTATACAAAAATCACAGTTGTTGGTACATCTGTTGGTAACATTTACATAAAGGCTTCCGCCTATCGGATATACCGTCGTCATAATTCTCCTTTCCGAAAAGCATGAACGGCACATGAATATTCCGTTATGTTATATTTTTCAGCTTTTCAAGCTCGTTTATAAAGCTTTCCACATCGTCAAAGCGCTTATATACCGACGCAAATCTGATATAAGCGACCTTGTCAAGCTTTGCAAGACCCTCAAGAACCATATCGCCTATCTTTGAGCTTTCGATCTCGCAGAGTCCGCTGTGCATTATATTCGTCTCCACTCCGGAAGCTATCTTTTCCATATCCTCATATCTGACCGGTCTTTTTACACAGGCGCGCATTATGCCCGACATAATCTTTTCACGGCTGTATTCCTGTCCGGAATTATCCTTTTTGATAACTATTATCGGTGTGGTTTCAACTCTCTCATAGGTGCTGAATCTTCTTCCGCATGATGCACATTCCCTGCGTCTGCGTATGGCGGAGCTGTCCTCGACTATTCTCGAATCTATTACTCTGTCATCATTGCACCGGCAATACGGGCACTTCATAAATGACATCCTCCAATCCTCGGCGCCGCCGCAAATCAAACGGCGGTCTTTAATTATACAAAAGATTTTTTTACAGATATTATATATTATATAACATACCGGGCATTTTTTCAAGAGCAAAAGACAAAAACCGGACGGAAAATTCGGGAAAATACAAAAATTGCGTACAAAAAGGCTCAAAGCCTGTTTATTATTCCTTCGATTGCCGGATTTTTAAGTTTTTTCATAAGCGCAAAATTTGCGGGGATACTTTGTGTATTTCAAGAATTTTTTGCTTTGACGGCGGGAAACCGAAAAGACCGTACGTCAATACAGAATATTCTTCAATGCCCCGAACGATATGATCGACATTATAAGTCCGGCTGTAAGTATTCCCAAAAAAATAAACAAAATACACCGCTTTTTTTCGAGCCTGAGCATGGACGCTATCAAAGCGCCCGTCCACGCGCCCGTACCCGGAAGCGGCACCGCGACAAAAAGATACAACCCGAGAGATCCGTACCTTTTTATTTGATCGCTTTTCGAAAGAGCCTTTCTTTCAAGCTTTTCAACAAATCCTTTCAGGCGCGTTTTTTTCATAAGCGCAAATATTTTGTCGATAAAAAGAAGTATAAAGGGCACGGGAATGATATTCCCCAAAACCGAAATTATGTACGCCGACAAAAAATTCATATTCATAAGCCCCGCCGCAAGTATACTGCCTCTGAGCTCAAGTATCGGTATCATGGATATTACAAAAACCACAAGCTCTTTGGTATTCCCCGAGCCGAACGTGTCAACTATGCTCCTTACAAGTGAGTCTGTCATATTTTCAAATTCCTTTCAAAATAAATTCCGTTCTCCGTATCCCGGACGCCCCGGAAATACGGAAATAATATTCCAATCCGTATTATTATATCACAACTTTACATTTTGTACACTGTTTTTTTAATTTTTTTTCAATTTATATTTGATTATTGAATGAAAATCCGGTAATATAGAATTATACTCTTTTTCTTGCATCGGTTGGGTCATCAATAAAATGAAAACAGGGGAAAATTTACAGGAGGAACAAGTATGGATATTAATTCTGTATGGGACGAGGCTTTGTCATATATTTACAATAATATCGATAACGAAGCCGGATACAACGGTTACATACGCAAGCTGATACCGGACTCATATGACGAGAACAATTCCGTCTTTGCTCTGAGCGTTCAGCTCACTTTGGAGAAATCTATAATAGAGCTCCGATACAAAAGCCTTATAACCGACGCGGTGAGCGCCGCTCTCGGAAAACATACCGATATTAAAATATTTCTGAACAGCAGCAAAAACACAGCGGCGGCAAAGCCTGCCAAAAAAACGGCTCCCGCTCCCGCGGTCTCAAAAAACAAAACCATAAATCCCAAATTCACATTCGATAACTTTGTTGTCGGCGGGGCAAACGAATTTGCGTACACCGCGTCGAAAAAGGTTGCGGAGCTTCCCGGAACGGAACATAATCCGCTCTTTCTTTACGGAAGCAGCGGAGTGGGAAAAACCCATCTTATGCACGCGATAGGAAATCATACGCTGCTCCTGTATCCCGATATGAACATAATATATGTGACAAGCGAAAAATTCCTCAACGACTTTATCGCCTGCGTGCGGGACAAGAGCATGGACGAATTCAGACATACCTACCGCGATGTGGACCTGCTTATGATAGACGATATTCAGTTCTTTGAAAACAAAGAGGGAATACAGGAGGAGTTTTTCCATACATTCAACGAGCTGCACAACAGGCAAAATCAGATAGTCCTGACAAGCGACCGTCTGCCGCAGGATCTCGTTACTCTCGAGGATCGTCTCAAAACTCGTTTCATAAGCGGTCTTACCATAGATATATCCATGGTCGATTATGAAACGAGGATCGCGATACTTCAGAAAAAGGCGGAAAACAATTATATCCCGGACGAGGTATACGCGTATATCGCGGACAGGATAAAATCAAATATCCGTGAGCTTGAGGGCGCTCTTTCAATGGTAATATCCTTTTCAAAAATGCATAAAAAGCCGATAACCATCGAGCTTGCAAAAGAGGCTCTGATCAATATGAAGCTGTCTGACAACATTATAAAGGTCACGCCGTCAAAGGTGCTTGAGCAGGTGTCAAACTATTACAGCATACCGATCGACCGGATAAAGGGCAAGGAGCGCACAAAAAAAATCGCATATGCGCGGCAGGTGGCGCAGTATATGTGCTTCCATCTTGCCGGAATGACATATAAATCAATCGGAGATGAGATCAGCAAGTGCGACCATACCACCGTTATGTCGAACGTTAAGAAAATACAGGGTATGATAGATGAAAACAAGGAAAACACAAAAAACGAAATAGATCAGATAACAAAAAACATTTATACTCCGGTATAATCATATTTCATATGTGTGAATTGCTTTTTTGATAACGCGTTATCCACATCCGGCTTATACATATGATGTGTACGAAATCTTCCTTTGATTACGGCGTTTTTATACCGCGGTGTGGAAAAACCGCGTCGCAATACACCGCCTGCAACCGGTTTATCCACAGATTTATCCACTTATCCACATACGCCGTGTGGATAAGTATGTATAACGCGTTGATAACAGGCATGGTTATCAACACCGATTTCAGGGGAGTTTTTTATTTTTATTTCCGTTTCCGGAAAATGAGGATAAAATATCGGCAATTCACATATAAACCACATACCCGTGTTAATAAATTTTTCGCACGGTATCAATAATAAACACGGTTATACACACAATCCACTCCCCTATTACTGTTACTGCTGTTTTTATTATTTATTATAACATCGCGCGAACGGGGAACAAAAAAAGCATAACAGTAAAAGATTAATATATATTTATGTGGATAACTCGATTTATGAGGTTTTTTCCGGATATACGACACCTCCGTGATATTCGATCACTTTAAAAATATATGAAAGGACTTGAAGAAAACATGAAATTCAGCTGCGAAAAAAATAAATTATTGAATATTATAAATATCGTGCAAAAGGCGGTTCCGTCCAAATCCACGGTAAAGGTCATGGAATGTATCAAAATAGACGCTTCGGCGGGCGGGCGCATATCCTTTACCGGCAGCAATCTCGAGCTTTATATAGAATATACGTCGGAATGTGAGGTTTCCGAGGGCGGCAGCGCGGCGGTCGAGTCAAAGGTTTTCGGCGAAATCGTGAGACGTATGCCGGAGGGAACGGTAAATATCCGGATAAACGATGAAAATAACGTGGTGAAAATATCCGGCGGCAGGAGCGAGCTGAGCATATCGTCAAGCGATACAAGGGAATATCCCGAAAAGCCGCAGGTAAACGGCAATATATCGTTTTCGGTAAAGCAGCGGGCTTTGCGGGATATGATAAGACAGGTCATATTTGCCGCCGGTGTGAACAATGCGCGTCCGGTGCTCAACGGCGTTCTGTTCGAAGTGAAGGACGGCAGGATCAGAACGGTGGCGCTTGACAATGCAAGACTTGCTCTGCGCGAAACGGAAACCGACGACGATATCGAATGTAAGTTTATAGTTCCGCAGGTCACTTTAAAGGAAATTCAAAAGCTCTTTAAGGACGACGACAGCATTGTGAACATAAGCGTTTCGGATAAGCACGCGATATTCGATTTCGGTGATTTTACCGTTATAGCGCGTCTTATAGACGGGGAATTTATAAATTATTCCGCAATTGTTTCAAAGGCAAGAAACACGATATTCGCGGAGCTTGAAACGGATGTTTTGTGCGACAGCCTCGAAAGAGCGTCACTTCTCATAAACGACGATTCGGCAAACAAACAAAATCTTCCGGTAAAGCTTTTGTTTTCAAACGGAATACTTGAGGTAAACTGCATGACTTCAAAGGGCATGATACACGATACCGTTCCGATAAAGCTGGAGGGGGATGATATAGAAATAGGATTTAATTACAAATTTTTGCTCGAATCTCTGAGAGCGACCGAGGAGGAAAGGGTAAGATTTGAAATTTCCGGTCCTCTTTCCTCGTGCTTTCTTGTTTCGGCGGAGGAGGAGAACAATTATTTGTATATCGTGCAGCCCGTAAGACTTTAGAGCCTGTTTGGTATTCCTCCGATCGTTGGATTTTTGAGCGGATTTTTCTGCCGGCACGGAATTCGCG
>JAFLUR010000471.1 GCA_022508725.1 Oscillospiraceae bacterium | reverse complement strand
GGGAGAGGCATCGTTCCGAAAGTCGATATGCCCGTGACCCTTTCCGAAGCCGCGGACCGTATGAAAAGCATGGATCTGTGCTTTGCCCCTTATGAATGTGAAACCGAAAATAAGCTGAAACCGGTATTACTGTCGGTGCAAAAGCCTTTGACAGCGGGATTTATAATAGGACCAGAGGGCGGATTTGAAATATCCGAGATCGAAGCCCTGCGCGCGGCGGGCATCCCGGGCGTTACTCTCGGCAAACGTATTCTGCGAACCGAAACGGCGGGAGAGGCGGTATTGTCTATGCTCATGTACGAAATAGGCGATATAAACAACTGATGCCCGAATGTATTTGAAAGGATGAAAAATCAATGAACGGCAGTGAAAATAAAATCGAACAGATAACAAATCGCATATTTATAAATTTCGGCATTGCCATAGGCGCGTATATTCTCTTATGGGTGCTTATATCAAGACTCAGTATGTTTTATCTGCCTGTTTTTATTATTGCGGGAGTATTTTTTGCTCTTGCCGTGGTTTTTTTTATGCTTTACAAAATAAAAGGCTTTAAAATAAAAAATTATTCGTATATGTTCGCGTTGTTTGCTTTATTGCTGCTTATTACTCAAAGCTCGTTTATAGTATCAAAGATTATGGGAGTACACAAATTTTCCGAGCTTCTCAGGAACTCTTATTTTTTGCAGGTTATCTTTAATACGGCATACGAGGTCAAAATTATAGCCCTCGCCGGCGCGATATATCTTGTTATAATGCTGATAAGCAATTGCATTATGATAAACAAGCTTTCAAAAAACAAGCCGGGAAAATGAATTTTATAATGTAACGGATTTTCCCCCCGCACATATTATAAATGTATCGATTGTAACGGTTTTAATAAAGGGGGGGATATTTATGAGGCTCGGAATGAGCAGAAGGGTCGGACGCATAAATTTTTTGCCGATATTTATATTTGCTTTGGTTATACTGCTGTTCATATGCTTCAGTGTGTTTTATATAAGAGCATTGGAACCGGT
>JAFLUR010000470.1 GCA_022508725.1 Oscillospiraceae bacterium | reverse complement strand
AATACTGAACAGGCTCTTATAAAAAATAGATAAAAATTTAAAAAAATTTTATAAAAAGGTGTACAAATTGTTTGTTTTATGATATAATAGATATGATAGAGTCAAGTATAACAAAAAATCTTGTTTATATTTGCCCGCTGCGGAAGATAATTGCAATTTACATAATATATCGGACAAATGCGGAATATCACAAAATACCGGGACGCAGGGACAAGTGTAATGTTTTTGTAATATTTTTATAAAAAATACTTTACAAATCGGTATAAATGAGATATAATAAAATTAAAACAAAGAAAAACAAAATAAAACAAAGAAAAACAAAACGGAGGTACAAACAATGTTTAAATCGGATTATGAGATCAAAAAGGAGATCTGCGAAATAGGCAGAAGAATTTATCTTGACGGCTTTGTTGCCGCAAACGACGGCAATATCTCGGTCAAGATCGATGACGATACCTTTTTTGCGACACCTACCGGCGTGAGCAAGGGATATATGACTCCCGAGATGATTTGCAAGGTTGACGGAAAGGGCAACCTTAAAGAGAGCGCGGGACAATGGAAGCCGTCGTCGGAATTTAAAATGCACCTGCGCGTGTACCGGGAAAGACCGGACGTAAAGGCGGTCGTACACGCTCATCCTCCCATCGCGACAAGCTTTGCGATCGCGGGTATCCCGCTCGATAAGCTCATTATGCCGGAGGCGGTTATCTTCCTCGGCGCCGTTCCCATCGCAAAATACGGAACACCGTCAACAATGGAGATACCGGATTCGCTTATGCCGTATCTTCAGGATTATGACGCGGTATTGCTTGCAAATCACGGCGCGCTTTCATTCGGCTGCGATTTGAACACCGCGTTCTTCAGAATGGAATCGACGGAATTTTACGCAAAGCTTCTTTTCCACGCGAGAATGCTCGGCGGCGAGCAGGAGATTCCGTGCGGAGAGGTTAAAAAGCTCATTGATTTAAGACGCACATTCGGCGTTCCGGGCAAGCACCCGATGGAAAAATTGTGTCCGAGCTGCT
>JAFLUR010000047.1 GCA_022508725.1 Oscillospiraceae bacterium | reverse complement strand
TCGATAAGCTCTTTCCGGAATACCCTTACGTTTTTAGGCGCGTCTATTCCTATTTTCACTCTGTCGCCTTCACATTCGACAACCGTAATCATAATATCATCGCCTATCATAATACGATCGTCTTTCTTTCTTGAAAGTATAAGCATAATGCCGCCCTCCCTATATAAATAATCTGTGCCTTACGTTGTAAGGCGTGTTTTCCGGTATTATCTGAGCACCCTTTCCGGCGGTCCGGTTTATTATAATGGGAGCCATGAGATTAACGGTCGCGTCTTTGAAATTTTCGGGAATCCGGACGATACACAGAACAAGGACATCGCTGTCGTCGTTAATACCGAGAGATTTTATTGTATCATCGTCTACATTTACATTATAGTTTTCCACAATAACATCGGGATCCATACAGGGCAGCGCCAGATCGGGGTCCTCCGCCGATTGCAGCCAATAGAAATTCTCTTGTTCACTGTTTAGTATTATGAATTTTGTTTCCTCTTCAAATGCCAGGATTCCGTTTTCAAAGTAAAATATCTCATTATCGTTTATCTCGATCTCACCAAATCTTTATGTTGCAAGCTTATACATAAAATCAAATCCTTTCCGGTGTGTCTTTATTATTGCTCGTTGCGGGAGTAAAATATTAAGCAAAAAGAGATATTATGTATGACAAAACACAATATCTCTTTACCTCCGTATTATAAATAATTAAGCAGGCTCGGCTGAAGTATCATTGCATTCGCCTGCAAGGTAGCCTGATAAACAACCTGCGCGTATTTCAAATCCGAGATGGTTTCCGCCATATCTATATCCTCGATATTCATACGGCGATCCTCAAGAGTAAGTGAGTCATCGGCATAACGCTCGCTCATATAGTCAAGACGGTTTTGCTTAGCGCCTATTTCGGATTCGAGGCTGAGTATATGGTTCTGAGAATCCTTAAATTTACCTACAAACTGTCCCGCATTTTCAAAGTTGCCCGCTTCAAGCTCGGTCGTGAAATCGGTAAGTATTTTGTAAAGGTTTTCATCGCCTGTTCCCATAAGATCAACGCCGCTGAAACCCAACTCGAACAGTATGCTGTCCGCAAGCTGATACGAAAGAACCTCGGTATCGGAAGGATTAAGACTGCCGGCATCGTTGATAATATCTATGCCGTTATACATAAGATTTCCGTTGTCATCAAGCTTGAACGGAGCATTTGTTGTATTAAATCCGCCGAAAATAAATTTTCCCGCATATGAACTGTTGGCAACATTCACAAGCTCATCCTGAAGCTGCTTTGCCTCCTCGGAGTATGATTTCAAGTCGGTGTCCTCCATCGCACCGTTCAAACAGCCCTCGGCTATTTCAATAAGACGTATATACATGGTTTCGATCTGCGAAAGACTCGATTCGACCGTGTTCAAATATGATTTTGCATCATCCACGTTCTTTGAAAACTGCTTGAGCTCCGATACATCGCCTCTTACTCTGAGGGAACGTGTTGTTCCTATAGAGTCATCGGACGGTCTTGTTATTCTTCTTCTTGAACTGAGCTGCTTTCCGAGTAGCTGAAATTTATCGTTTGTTTTGAACAAATCGTGAAGAAACGAGTTGGTCATCATACCTTGTGTTACACGCATTTTTTTCCACCCTTTCAATTTTTGTATTATTTACGATTTTACATTACGAATATTACCTGCCCACAACGCCGGTTCCGTTTATAAGCTTGTCAAGCATTTCGTCCACGGCCGTTATCATACGCGACGCAGCCTGATAGCTTTTTGAAAATGTAATAATGTTTGTAACCTCTTCATCAATGGAAACGCCGGATACGGACTGCCTTTGAGCGTAGATACTGTCCATGATTATTTCCTGATTTTCATTCATTGTCTTTGTATATTCGGCTTGAACACCGATTTCCGAAACTATACCCGCAAGGAAATCGTCGATTCTGCCGATGCCGAGATCATCGTAATTTGTCTGTGATACCGCGGCAAATCTGAGAGCGTTTTTATTGTTGCCCTCGTTTGTATTTTCCGCATCCAAATCAACCTCTGCATCCGAGCCGGCTATATTCCATACGCTCTGTTTGAGATCGTCGCTTATCTGCATATGCAGCGCGCTTGTATCCGATTCATCAAAGAACAGGAGTCCCTGTTGGGATTTGTTTCCGTTTTCCTCATCCGGTATCGAATAACCTTCCGAGTTGATCTTGTTGAATATTTTAACAATACCGTCGGAAAGAAGATCGAACTGCTGCATGATGAAATCAAGACCGTAATCCTCCGACGCCGAGCCGTCGCGCATATTGTAGTAGCCCTTCATGGTTCCGCCGGAAATGTTACTTCTGTCAACCGTTACGCCGTTCACCGATACATCGTGGAATGTATAGGATCCGTAATGGCTCTGACCGCCTTCGGTAATTTCAAAGAGATTTACCGCGTTGATCGCAGTCTCATTGTCGATAAGAGTTGTATTATCGTTTCCGAAATATATCGAAACCATATTATGCTCGTTATATTTATAAGATATATCAATAAGCTCCGAGAGCTTATCCATGGCAAGATTTCGCTTATCCATCAAATCGTTCGCGTTTTCGCCGTTCAGCTCGTATTTGCGGATAGCGGTATTCAAAGCGGCAATATCATTCAAATAAGCGTTTATCTGCTTGGTTGTAATAACGATCGCGTCATCCTGCTCCTTCTGGAGAGCCTCAAGCTTTCCCGCGTAATGATTCATGGATTCGGTCATTGTTATGGCATTCTGACGCACAAGATTTCTTATATCCTCGCTTTGAGGCTCCTTTGCGAATTCCTGAAGTGATTCGTAGAACTTAAGCAGAACCGACGAAAGACCTATATCGGTCGGCTCATGGATTATATCCTCAACATAATACAAGGTTTCATATCTTGTTTCCCACATTTTCTGTTCCGAGCATTCATCTCTGTACTGCGCGTCGAGAAACTGATCTCTGATTTGCTGAATATTCACAACACCTACGCCGCGGCCTACCTGACCGTTGGTTGCCTGCAATATGATCGCATCGGTTGTCGCGCCTTCAAGGTTTGTCAGATTAAGTCTTTGGCGGGTATAGCCTTCCGTTCCCGCATTTGATATATTGTGACCTGTAAGCTCCAATCCTTTTTGGCTTGCAAACAGACCCGTTTTTGCGACATGCAGTCCGTAAAACGCATTATTCGACATATTTTACACCATCCTATCAAACAAATTCAAATTTTGTATTTTTACACCGCTGTCCTTGCCGTCGGAGCCGTAATTGCTGCCCCGGTCGTCAAAGAACGAGCTTTTAATATCTTCTATATATATAAGCCGCTTTTGAATAAGTGCGTTGTTTACTCCGTTCAGATCCTTCAAACGTGTCAGCAAAGCCTTGATTTCGGTGCTTACATTACCGAATGCGGCGGCGGCTTCTTTATCGCGCGCCATTATCTCATCATGTGAAGCATCCTTTTTCAGACCCAAACGAGCGGCAGCCTCTTGAGAATACTTTATTCTCAAACCCTCCACAGCCTCTATTCGTTTTATAAGGTCCTGCTCTTCCGCCAAAAGCTCTTCAAGCTTATTTATATCGTTGGCAATTATGACGCGTCTTTTTTCTTCGCACTTTTCGAGGAGAATACCGTATAAATGCTTATGAGTATTAAGACACTTTAAAAGCTGAGTAACATCCTTATTCATAACGGTCTCCTTTTTAATAGCCCATGCAGGACAAAATATTTCCCGCAGCCCTGAAAGAGTCTGTTTTGTAGCTGCCGGAATTGATTTTTTCTCTGATAAGGGTAACTCTGTCCATTCTTATATCCGTATCGTTATCCAAGCGGCTTTTGCCGTCGGAGGATATTTCAACGGTATCAAGCACCTGTGAAAACTCAAACATATTGTTGTTTTTTTGTTTTACGCCGCCGCCGCCGTATGATTTGACCGCGCCGGCATACAAATAACTTGAAATTTTCATAAAACCCTCTCCCTTCCGCAAAGCTTGCAGAATTTGAAATCGGAGCGACCCGATCGTTGCAACTGTTTTCCGTGTGATTATCTTCTTCCGCCGTGAAGAGCGTCCAGAACTCCGACCGTATGCTTTGCATTGGCGTCTATATTTTTCTTTATTTTATCCGATGCGTCAAGCATTGTCTGAGTCATCTGCTCCTTACATTCGCGGCAGTATTTTTCCATAAGGACCGGTTTTCCGCATTTCGCGCACACACCGTCCGAAGTTCCGACGTCGGAGCCGGCGAATTCGATGCGTTCCTCCTTTATCAGAAAAAGAATATCCTTTTCGCTTATTTCGAGATCATCTCTTATTTGGATCATGCCGGTGCCGGGATGCTCCGAAATATAATCTCTTATAAGCGAAACCATATTATCCAATTCCGACGAACATTCGGAACACATGTTAACTCCTTTATCCACATATAATTTGCCGCATCTTCTGCAGTATTTGTAATTATTCATAGACTATCCCTACTTTCTGAGACTGTTTGCTATGCCTTCCATTTCATCTGAGGTTCTGAGAACTCTTGAGGCAAGCTGATATGCGCGCTGAGCTCTTATCATGTTTACCATTTCTTCACCCAAATCGACATTGGAACCCTCTATATAACCTTGCAGGAGCGTAGCATTTTCCTCGATTTCCGCCTCACCGGACAGCTCCGTTGCGGCAAAAACGTTTCCGCCGATATTTTCAAGCCCGCTTACCGAAGGAAAAGCGACGATGGCTATCTGAGCGACATCTTCGCCCTCGGCGTTTCTGATATTTCCGAGCATATCTATATTGATGCCGGATTCGGGTGAGTTTATGTTTATTCTGTTGTATCCGTTGTCAAGGATGTAATATCCGCTTGAATTTACGAGGAAATTTCCGTCCGCCTCCGTTGAGATGCGGAATTCTCCGTTTCTTGTATAGACTTGGTCGCCGTTGTAATCCTCAACGACAAAAAACGTTTCCTCATCGGAGAGGTTCACATCGAGATTTCTGCCGGTTTCGATGATCGGACCGTGCCCGTGCAGCTTTGAAACGGAATTGGGGATAACGCCGGTTCCCTTTTTGAGATTTTCCGCACTGTTGCCGTCGGACGCATCACGCATATTCACATAAAGCGCGTCTTTGAAATTAAGGCGTTCTTTTTTATAGCCGTAGGTGTGTAAGTTTGCTATATTGTTTGCGGTGTTGTCAAGATATTCCTGTTCGCCGAGCATGCCCAGTCCGGACGTATGAAGCGCCTGTATCATAATTTTTCTCCTTTATACTCTTCCGAGCTCAACAGTCTTTGCGGCGATTGCGTCCACGCTCTGTATCACTCTCTGATTTGTTTCGTAATTTCTGTAGGTTTTTATCATTTCGACCATAGCTGTAACGCCGTCAACGTTTGATGCTTCAATATAGCCCTGACGTATTGAAGCGGTGCTTTCCTGCATATTTGCGTCGGTATTGTAATACAAATTATTTCCTTCTTTTCTCAAAAGGGAGTTGTCGTCAAACGATACAAGTCTTATTCTGTCGATAAGCTCGCCCTCGTTGTTATAGATCTCGCCGACACGGTTTATCGTAAAGCTGCCCGCGCCGACCGTTATATCTCCGTTTTCGCCCTGCAGAGGGAAATCGTCCTGATTTACGAGAACGCCGTCGTTTGTCACTCTGAATACGCCGTTTCTCGAATATCTTTCGCCCTGCGGCGTGTTAAACACGAAAAATCCGTCGCCCTCTATTGCGGCGTCGGTATAATTATCGGTAGAAATCGGTGTTCCGCCGCGAAAATCGGTGACAACCTGATCCACATGTATGCCGTGATTGTAAGGACCGACTTCTCTGACCTTATTGACCATTGTCGTCTCATCAAGTCTTGATATAAGCTCATCGCGGAAGGATCTTGAGATCATTTCGTCTTCCTTAAAGCCGGTCGTATTGGCGTTTGCTATATTGTTTGATATAACATCAAGCCGCCGCTCCTGAGTGAGCATTGCGGTGCCGGATGCGTATATACTTCTGAACATAATATATAATCTCCTTTATAATTCCCTATCCGTAATACTTTATCCGGAAACTCCTTTTCCGTAATGCTTAAACCGGGACAAACCGCCGGGGTATTCCGATTGAACGAAAAAAACACATTTTCCGTCAAGCGGAGGCACTATCGCGTTCCGATAATACCGCACATATATTATATCGTAATATTTACGGATTTCTTTAGCTGTTTTCATTAATATTTTATTTTTTCCGTTCCTTCAAAATAATAAGATTTATTTCCGATATGTTCATATTTGTTTTTTTGGCTATTTCTGCTGTGCTCATGCCGTTTTTATGCATATTTATTATTTGCGATTTTTTGCTGAGATCGTCGTTTGACGATACTTCGGTGAAATTTTCGTCATCCGTGCCGGTCTCGTCCGCGTCTGTCTCGGGCGGGTCTGTTTCGGGCGGGGCGGGTTTTTTGCTGCCGGCGGCGCTTTTGTAAATATCGGCAGCGCTTTTCATGGGTGTTGTTCCGGCGGGATTTATCGGAGCGGGGGGGAGTGTATCCGATTCGTCGGCGTAATAAGACGCGCGGTCGGTATTGCGTTCACGCTTTATATCCCGGTCGGAATTGTTTTTTGAATACCGGTTTTTTTTGCTGCCCGCGGTTCGCGGTACGGAATATGTCGGCATATCTGGTTCGCCGGAAGGCTCGTCGGCGTAATAAGAGTGTTTTATATCGTCGGCCTCCAGGCGTATATCGCGGAGCGTTTTCTTTTTCTCGTCCTCAAGCTCCGATTTTATATCGTCGGCGTATTCCTCAAAGCTTTCCATCATTTCCTCAACCTGAGAATAAAGCCGCATCAGTTTTTCGTCTTTTTCGGTATCCTGTTTGTCGCCGCCTTTGAGTATAAGCATTTTTACCGCGAATATGAGCATAAGACAAAGAGCGAATACGAATATTGTGAAAATATAATATTCTGCCATAATAATCCTCCTGTTTACAGTCATCAAAACGCTGTGCCTGCACGGGGTATATCCCGCGGCGGCACAGCGTTTCGAAAGCCATATCAATCATCCAGAAATTCACATTTTTTAACCGAAATATCACCGTGATGCATGAAAAACGTTGTTTGACGGTAATCCGAAATGACCTGCATTTTTTTGTCGTTTATTTTAATGTGGACTCCCGGATATGCAAACTCTATAACGGTTATCGCCGCATGCTTGTTTGACTTTATGGCGTCCATTTGACGATCGTATTTCTCTTCGAGATTCATAAGATCGTTTTGGAGCCGCGGCTTTCTCTTTTTTATATCCTCAAGAGCTCTGACCTGTGCGTTGGTCGTAGCCTTTAAGCCCATATCCATCAATGTGTTTATTTTTGCGAGCTCGGTTTTTATTGCCTGTATCTGCGATTCGAGTGATTTCATATCCTCGTTGATCTCGGCTGAAAAACCGACTTCCGCGGTTGTCTGTATATAATTGTGAGAGCCGAGCTTTTTGCAGACGATGCTTTTTGCCGCTCTTGCGGTGCCGCCGATAATGCTTCCGTTTGTTCCGGTAACATTTATTTTGCCTCCGGATTCGGTCTTGCTCTGAACTATGGAATTTGTCGTTATATTGCCCTTTGCCTTTACGAATGCGTTTTCTATATAGCGTGTGACGATATTTCCCTTGGATGAGATTATCGCTTTTTCCATGCCCTTTATTCCGCCGTTTATGATAATGTCGCCTTCCGCGTCTATCGTGGCGCCTTCCACCGTTCCGTTTATCTCGACCGAGCCTTTTGCTTTTATCTTCATGCCGGCGAACACGTTGCCGTAAACCTTGACCGAGCCGACAAAATCAACGTTTCCCGTTGACGTGTCAACGTCGCTGTTTATCGAAAGCACGGGCAGCACGGATATTTTTCCGCCGAGCATTTGAAGCAGTCCGTCGATTTTTGACACTACGGTGACTCCGTCCTCCAGGATCTCGGTATTTTTGCCGTTTGGTATTTTGAACGATTTTCCCTCGGTTGCGCGCACCGATTTTCCGAACACATTAAAGCCCGTGACCGCTCTTACCGCGGGAATGTATACCGCAAGCACTTCTCCTGCTTTTACCGATATATAGTTGTCTACGTTAAGGTAATCAACGTTTCCCTTATAGTCGAGCTTCGGTTTCATGCTTGACTCCAGATTTTTTTTGTATTCTATACTTGCGTTGATACCGTCTACCGGGTCGGTGCCTTCCGCGGCAAGGAAATACTCGTCGAACAATTCGTCTTCTATCGCTTCTTTGATATTATCTTCTCTGAGTCCGTAAGTCACTCTGTTGCGTTTGAGGATCTCGATAACATTTTCAAAATTAATCTCAATATCGTTGGACATCTCGTCGGCATTCGGCTCGATAAATTTTACATACGCTTTCATTTTGTCGTCGGCTATATCAACATTTATTATGCCGTTCATTACAATCACTCCTTAATATGTTATAACTTTGATATGACGTCCTCCGCGATTTGTCGGGAATTTATTCCTCCCGGCTTTTTCGGGCGGCGGAATGCCGGATATTGTTGCGGGCGGGGACCGCGTCGGATACACGGTGTGACCCGGATATCGTCTGCCGATATGTCTTACTCCGTTATAATTACTGTCTCAAATATATTATATAATATATTTGATGTTTTTGCAAGAAAAATTTATTTTGAATAAAAAATTTTTCGGGATTTTCGAGAACCGTATTTCAGTAAGAGGATATAATGCCGAAAAAACGCGGATATATGCGGAATATCCGAGCTGTGCGGCAAAGCGTGAGGGGAGTTTTTCCGGTGCGGTATTTTTCGCAAAACAATGCAGGGACCTCATAAACCGAGATCCCTGCGCGGACCGGGAGCCTTTGGCGTCCCGATGATTGTTTTCCGGAATTATTTGAGAACAACGATTTCCGAGATATGGCAGTAGCCCTTTACGTTATCGCCCTCGCCCGAATAGCGTATGTAACGTGCCTTAACCTTTTCTTTGAAGTCGAATTTTTCGGCTTCCGTGGAGGTTCCGCTGTTCACGGCATTTTCGAGAACTGTTGTCCAGTTTGTGCCGTCCTCGGAAGCCTCTATCGAGAAGGTGAACAATCTTTCATCGCCCTTCCACATGGCAATGGCAACACCCGATGATTCCTGAACGCTGCCCAGATCGAGAGTAAGGGTATTCGGACCGAATGCCGACCATCTTGTTTCCGGATCTCCGTCAACGGCGCCCGCCTCGTTGTTTCCGTCATTGTCGCTTGCCTCGACCGCGAATATATCGAGCTGATTTTCATACAGCTTGCTTGACGGTATGATAGCGACCGCGACCACGGGAGCCGGCATGGGAGCGGCTTTTAAGCTGTCGAGAGCCGCCTGTGACGCTTCCTGTGACATTTCTACCGCTTTATCGCTTATAACGATAAGACCGGTGCCGTCCCAGAATACCGTTTTGCCGAGATTTTCGGCAACCGCGCGAAGCGGAACGAAGGTTCTGTCGTTTGTTATTTCCGCGGGAACGTCAAGTGTTTTCTGCGCTCCGTCCACGGTATAATCGGCGGAACCGGCGGTCATTTTGATCACCTTGTCGCCGAGTGTGATGGTAATGCCCTTTGTATCAGCGTCCCAATCGACCTCCGCGCCGAAGCTTTCCGAGATGAAGCGGAGCGGAACGAGTGTTCTGTTGCCCTCCGCAAGATACGGACTTACATCATCGTTATCATTGTCTATGCGCTTGAGCTCTCCGTTTACAAGAGCCTTCGGAACATCGAGTCCGAGCTGCAGCGAGGTGCCCTCGTACAGATCGTTTATATTCCATGATTTTTTGCCGAGATCCGGATTTTCGAATTTCTGTCCGTCCTTTTCGGTGTACATGAGAGGAACGGGAACGGTTTCGGTATCAAATCCGAGATAATAGCTTGTGTGTGTCGGCTGATTGTACGCCACGTTCTGGAGCGCGACGTGCATACGATATTGAATGTCATGCATGAGCGTCGGGATTCTGTAGCTTGTGGGAGTGGTCGTTGTGAACACTCTGAGAGCCGAGCTGTCTTTAAGCGGGAGAATCGTTTCCTCACGGAAATCACCGAACAGGTCTGCCGTAAGCGACGGAACAGCCTTTGTGCCGTTTATCGACACGCAGCCGGACGCCGTGTATATTGTCTGAGTTTTGTTTTTCTCCGGAATCCACTTGCTTATGTAGATGTTATCCTGTATCTCTCTGCCGAGGTCCGCGTCCCAATATATAAGGAAGTTCTGAGCGGCGGACGGATTTTCGTAAATGATCGTTCCGTCGGAGGATACCATCTTTCCTGCCGACCAGCTTTCCGCGCCGGGATAATTCGGGTCTATATCGCCCGAAACGCCTCTGCCGTTATCCGAGCCGGTTCTTTCTCCGAAAAGTATCTCGCCGGTTCTTGCGTCGCGCATTTCATATCCGTAATCAACCGCCGTATCCTCGTGTACCGAATAAATTTCAAGACCCGGGCGGCTCGGGATAAGATCGCCGACGTGCTGAGCGTCGCCGTGACCGAGAAGGGTCGTGTACATGGGCTTTCCGTCATGGTCTATGTTAAGAGCGCCGTATATTATCTCATCGCATCCGTCGAAATCTACGTCGGCTACCGACATCGAGTGGTTGCCCTGACCTATATACTGTGCGTTGCCGTCATCGAGAGTGTCGAAACGCCATTTCTTTTCAAGCTTTCCGTCTTTCAGATCGAAAGCCGCGATGACCGTTCTTCCGGGGCCGGCGTCCTTGCCCGGGTAATAGCCGCGGCAGAATACCATGCTCGGATTTACGCCGTCGAGATAAGCGACCGCCGCAAGATAACGTTCCGAACGGTTGCCGTATCCGTCGCCGAATATTTCCGCGCCCTTTTCGGTCGTCTGCGGGTCGTACTCGGTGCTGTCGATCTCCGCGCCCGTTACGCCGTCAAATACGGTGAGGAAAAGCGGACCGGTTAGGTTCTTTCCGTTGCCGGGAACTGCCCAGTTTGCCTTTTCGTCGCCGATCACCTTGCCTGTGCCGTCGATTGTTCCGTCGGCTGTTTTCATTGCGATTTCGGCTTTGCCGTCGCCGTCGAAGTCGTATACCATAAATTGAGTGTCATGCGCGCCCGCACGGATATTCGGACCGAGATTTATGCGCCACATAAGAGTGCCGTCGGTTTTGTACGCGTCTATGATACAAGGACCGGTAAAGCCTGTCGTTGCGGAGTCCTTTGCGTTTGACGGATCCCATTTGAGGATTATCTCGTAGTCGCCGTCGCCGTCAAGGTCCGCTGCCGACGCATCGTTTGCGGAATATGTATAATCCTCGCCCTGAATTGTTCCGCCCTCGGGTATTTGAAGGGGAATATCGAAGAAATTATCATCGAGAGCCTTTACAGCCGGTGATTTTTCGCCCTCGACGCCGTTCAGAACGGGCGCAACCTGATATTCCGAGCCGCTTACCGGATTAATGTCGTTGTAATTTGTC
>JAFLUR010000469.1 GCA_022508725.1 Oscillospiraceae bacterium | reverse complement strand
GATTGTTAACGCCGCATATTGCCTCGAGGGAGGTGAATGCGCACACTCTGTCATCCTGACCGTAAGCGCCGATAAATGATGCGTCAAGCCCCACATCACGCGCTTTGAAGGCGGGAACAGCCTCTATTTCGGCACTTAAAAAATCTCTTTCTCTGATGCCGTATTTTTCAAAGAGAATTTTAAGAATTCGGAATTTTACCTGCTCTTTAACCTCATTATCATATATACCCATGCCTCCGATCAAAATATTAAGAGATTCGCCGTCGATTCCGTCGGTCATTTTCTTCGACATCTGATCCTTTGCAAGATGGGGAAGAAGATCGGTTATGCAGAATACGGGTTCGTCATCCTTTTCGCCTAAAGAGATATTCTTTTTTTCTCCGTCTTTTGTAAATATAATGCCGTGAAGCGCAAGAGGGACAGCGGTCCATTGATATTTTTTGATTCCTCCGTAATAATGCGTTTTAAGAAGAGCCATATCACAGCTTTGATAAAGCGGATTTTGCTTCAGATCGAGACGCGGCGAATCTATATGGGCGCCTACAAGATTTACTCCGTTTTCTATAGGTTCTTTTCCGATAACGGCAAGAAATATGTTTTTATCACGATTTATTGTATAAACCTTATCTCCCGCGGAAAGCTCTTTTTTTGAATCGAACGGAACAAAACCGGCTCTTTCGGCACGATCGATACTTATTTTAACACATTCTCTTTCGGTTTTTCCCATATCGAGAAAGCGCTTGTAATCATCGCACAAGGTCTGCATTTCTTGGGTTTGGGTTTCGTTTATTTCCTCATAAACGGTTTTAGTCTTATAAGACAGATCTTCATACAGTTCTTTGTTTGTCATAATCATTCATTCCTTTCGGTAAAGATATAAAATTTACCGGGAAATATTTTCCGAAAAAAATATATTTGATAAGGAAAATAATCCCGTAAAAATAAATTCTTTATATATTATACCACATTTACGCCGGTTTTCAATCACTATTTTATATTTTTTATATTGTTAAAGCAAAAATTCCGTT
>JAFLUR010000468.1 GCA_022508725.1 Oscillospiraceae bacterium | reverse complement strand
CGGCAGAAAAATCCGCTCAAAAATCCGACGATCTCAGATACTGAACAGGCTCTTATATCGTCTGCTTTTTCATTGTCTGTCACACATTTGCGACAGCCGTAAGCAGCAGCTTTGCGACGCTTTCGTATTCGCCGCCGAGAGCCGACAGGGGCAGCGGATTTTTTCCGAGTCCGATCTCGACGGTGAATCCCTCTTTGCCGTATTCCTTTATAAACCAATCCTTGAATCCGCCGAATGACGAGACTCCGTACGGTCTTGCAAGGGTATATCCGCTTGCCTCCGCAAGCAGCGCGCCTATTTCCTCCGAACGCGGCGCGGTAAGACCGTCAAAATCGAAATATATTTCATGCCCCTGACTGTGCAGAGCTATAAGCATATCAAAATTCATGTTTCGCACAAAATTCACAAGGGCTTTTGTTTCCGGCTCGCTCTCGGGATAAGGACCGCCGTAGCGTGTCGGCGCGGGACCGCTTGCAAGCTGCTGCCAACCCGCATCGTAATTATGATTGAGATCTACCCCGTTTATATTCGCCTGCCATATATCGGAAAAGTTATGTATGCCGGTCGTCTCCATTATCTTCCGGTGATACGGATTATCGGGGTCGGGTCCGTGCAGGACCAGCTCCACGCCGTCCGGATTTACCATCGGAACGCTGTACAGTATTACCTTTTTACTCAAAAGCGCGGGAGAAAATCCGTACATTTCTTCTCCCGAAACAATGTGTCCGCAATATTCCATGGTAAAACGCATAAGCGCCGCCGATGTTATATATTCAAGCGAATGGTGCGCCGCCGTGACAAGTATGCGTTTGGGCCCGCTCCCCGTTTTTATCGCGTATATCTCCCTCCCCTCCACACTGTTTCCTATCGTAAATATTTCCGATGCCGGACAATTCTCCGCAAGCGCCTCGACAGCGTCGCTTAATACGCCGTAATCAAATTCCATATATGACACCGCCTTTAAAAATTTAAAAATTTCTATTGCATTATATGCGTATTTATATTATAATATAACGGGAATATCTTTTGAGGAAACACCGGTTTAAAGGTAATCAAAAAATAATTTACGAAAAAATATACGC
>JAFLUR010000467.1 GCA_022508725.1 Oscillospiraceae bacterium | reverse complement strand
TGCAATACTTCAGAACAAAGCTATTGAATACGGAGTTAAAGTACCGGACGATGTTCTGGGATATATCGCCGACAATGTCCGCTCCAACATACGCGAGCTTGAGGGAGTTTTAAAAAGCGTTATATCAAACGCGCAGGTTAAGGAAATTCCTCTTACCGTTGACTACGTAAAGGAAATACTCGGTAAAATAACAGTTACCGACAGAGTAAAGGTAACGCCCAAAAAGATAATTGAAAAGACGGCGTTCTATTACAACATAACCGAAAACGACATAATGGGAAAAATCAAAACAAAGGAAATCGCCGTACCGAGACAGGTGGCGATGTACCTTTGCCGTAAAATGCTGAGTATGAGCGATACCGCAATCGGCAAGGAGTTCGGAAAAGACCGCTCGACTGTAAGCTCCAATATTGACAAGATAGAAGAATTATTAAGAACCGGCTCATCGGTTGAATCGGAAATTAACTATATTATAAAGGATATAGACTCAAGATAACGCGCGGACAAGTACGCGGACAGAGCGCTGATAAAAAGCGGATAAAAATATCAATAATTTTCGATTGAATTTTATCCCCGACTTATCATCATGTATCCTCACATGAGCGTGTACAAATTTTCCCGATATTTCCTTATACAGGAATACTTTTCCGCAAAATCCCGCTCTCTACTATTATTACTATAAATATTATATATATATGTATATATATATAATAAGAAAAATTTACGCATTAAGATGAGGACAAAATTATCCACACTGAAATAATAAAAAAGGAGAAATATAAAAATGAAATTAGTATGTGATAAGGCACAGCTTACAGAAATAATAAATACCGTTCAAAGAGCCATATCTTATAAAACAACAAATTTCCCTATACTTGAATGTATAAAAATAGACGCAGACGGATCGGGAAGAGTTGTGTTTACGGGATGCAATATAGGCTTGCGTATTGAATACAGCACAGACTGTACTGTTACGGAAGGCGGAAGTATTGCGCTCGGTTCAAGAATGTTCGGTGATATAGTGCGCCGTATGCCGGACGGTAATGTAAGCATCAGCGTAAATTTGTCAAATAATGTAACAACCATAAAGAGCGGAAACAGTAAGTTTAATATTCAGGGAA